>NZ_JBIWYK010000024.1:0-15016 GCF_044752385.1 Allobosea sp. CER48
CGCGATCCGCCCCTCCGTGATCGCGACCTCCGTCGCGAAATTCTCGACCACCTCGCCGCCGTCCAATCGCGCCCCGATGGTCGAGCCGACCCCGCCGTGGATAACCGCCTCGCGGACGCCGCGCTCGGCGCAGAAGGCCTCCAGCGCCCCGCAGAAATCGACATTCGGCTTTACGCGGACCGCGAAGAACCGCCCTTCCCGCGTCGCGCCCAGCAACGGCGCCCGCTGCGGCCCGAACAGCTTGAAGTTCGTCTCGCTGTCAGGTTCGGCGCCGAACACAGCACCATCGATCCCGACCGCACGGACGGTGATCGTCTCGGCGACCACCGTCTCGTCGGGCAGGATATGCCCGCCGCTGCGCCGGCCGGAAGCGTCGGTCCACAACGCATGGGCGTGGAAGAAAGGCGCTCCGTCGCGCTGGCCGAAGGTCATCGCGCCCGTGTCGACGAGCGTCACGCCCGCCGGCCTGAACGTCTCGCTGTAGAAGGCGGCATGTTCCGGCGTCTTCGACAGGGCCGGCATCACATAGGCGAAAGGTGCGAGCTTGAGCCCGTCGAGCTTTGCGACGCCCGAGACGAAGCCCGCTGCCGCGAAGCTGCGCCGGACCGCTTCAAGCAGCGGCAGTCCCGCCTGGAGCGTCATCGGGAAGGGAAGCCCGTGGCACTCCGCCCACTGGATGCGCTCGGCCGTGCCGGTACCGGGCTGCTCGATCCGCCTCACGAGGCCTTCCCCTTCAGAAAATCGAGCTCGCCCCGCTTCTCCAGCTCGTCCCTGACGAGCCGCTTCGGGACCTTGCCATAGCCGGATTTCGGCAGGGCATCCCAGAACAGGAAGCGCTTGGGCATCTTGTAGCGGGCGATCTTGGGGCCGAGGAAATCGGCGATCTCGGCCTCCGTCGCGCTCTGGCCCGGCCGGTTGACGCAGACGGCGATGCCGATCTCTCCCCAGACCGGATCGGGCACGCCGAGCACCGCGACCTCCGCGATCGCCGGGTGGGTCAGGATCTTCTCCTCGATCTCGCGCGGATAGATGTTCGAACCGCCGGAGATATACATGTCCGAGGCCCGGCCGGTGATGTAGACGAAGCCCTGCTCGTCCATATGGCCGAGATCGCCGGTGCGGAACCAGCCGTCGCGGAACGACTTCGCATTGGCTTCCGGGTTGTCGTAGTAGCCGGCGAAGACGGCAGGTCCGATCACGCAGATTTCGCCCTGCACGCCCGGCGCCACCTCTTGGCCGTCATCGTCCTGGATCTGCACCTGCATGCCGGTGCGCTCGAAGCCGCAGGTGCCGATGCGCGCATGCGGTCCGTCCTCCGGCTCGTGCAGGGCCGGCGGCAGCACGGTGATGTTGCCGGTCACCTCGCCCAGCCCGAAATACTGCACGATCACCTTGCCGAGCTTCTTCAGCGCCGCCTTCTGGTCCTCGCGATACATCGGTGCGCCGGCATAGATGATGTAGCGCAGGCTGGAATGGTCGTGGCTGTCGACCGCCGGATGCTCGACCAGCATCTTCAGGATCGTCGGCACGGTGAAGATGTTGCTGACGCGATGTCTCGCGATCAGGCGATAGGCCTCGTCGATGTCGAAGCGCTCGGTCGGCAGCAGGATCGAGGTCGCCCCGCGCGCCGACATCATGAGCTGATGCACGCCCGCGCCATGCGAGAGTGGCGCCACCACCAGCGAGGCATCGGCCTCGGTCGAGCCGGGCACGAGGTCGCAGAGATGGTTGGTGATGACGAAGCCCATCTGGCCATGGGTCAGCACCGCGGCCTTCGAGCGGCCGGTGGTGCCGGAGGTGAAGAAGAACCAGCAGGGATCGTCGCGCTCCACCGCGGCGTTATCGACCTTTTCGCCGCGATGGCGCGTGATGACGGCGCCGACCTCGTCCTCCCCGAGGGTTCCCTCGCCGATCCGCCAGGTGAACTCCGGCGCCGGGCTCGCGGCCGCGACCGCGGCCGAATGCTCGGGAAAATCGCCATGGCAGAGGAAACCCTTCGCACCGGAGGCCGATGCGAGATAGGCGACCTCGTCCGGCAGCAGGCGGAAATTCGTGGGTACCCAGACGGCGCCGAGTCGGAAGGTCGCGAACATCGAGACGAACATCGCGTCGCAGTTCTTGGAATGGACGAGCACGCGGTCGCCCTTGCCGATACCGCGCGCGCGCAGTCCCGCCGCGAGCGCCGAGACCTGCGCATCGATCTCGGCCCAGTCCAGCGTCTTGTCGCCCCAGATGAAGGCGGCATGCGCCGGCAGGCGGCGCGCATTCTGCGTCACGATATGGGCGAGGTTCATCACCCGCCGCGTCATCGGCGCGACGCCTCCGACGGGGGCTGCGGTTGCGGGGCTCATCTTGCGGCTCTCCCTGTCTCGGCGGATCGCGGCGCAGCCGCCGCCAGGGGCGCGACGCCCCGTTTCGATACGAACATCTGTGCCAGCAGTGCTTCCATCCGCGCCGCCTCGCGCGCCAGCAGGGCCGAGAGCTCCACCTGCCGGGCCGACGTCATCCGGCTGTCGATCGCGGCGAGCGACAGGGCGCCCGCGACGCGACCGTCCGGATAACGAAACGCCCGCCCGACGCCCCAGGAGCTGGCGACGAGCCGGCCGGGGTTGAGCGAGAAGCCGCGCGCGCGCGTTTCGGCGATATCCACCCGCATCGGATCGGGCGCGAAACCGGGGTACCGCGCCAGCACCACGGCCTCGTTGGCCGCGATGATGCGGTCCACATCCTCGTCCGGCAGCGCGGCGAGGATCGCCAGCGAACCGGCGCCGACGCCGAGCGGATGCTGGTCGCCGGTCTGCAGCGCATGGGTCCGCACCGGATAGGTGCCCTCCTCCCGGTGCAGGCAGATCGCGTAGGTCTCGCGCCGGACGGTGAGGAAGCTCGTATCCTGCGTCTCGCCCGACAAGCGGCGCAGGCTGTCCATTGCCAGCTCGAGCAGGCCGTGCCGGCGTGCGGCCAGCACGCCCAGCACGAAAGCCTCCTCGCCGAGGCAATAGCGCCGCGTCTGCGGCTCCTGCTCGACGAGTCCGGCCCGCATCAGCGCCAGCAGCAGCCGCCGCGTCGTCGGCTTGTTGAGTCCGCTCCCGGAAACGATCTCGCCCAGCGGCAGCCCGTCGGCGGGCTCCCGCCCGATCAGCGAGAGCAGCCCGAGCGCGCGGTCGACGCTCTGCGAGCCGGACAGGCCGGCTTCGGGCGCGATACTCTGCGACAAGCGCTTCCTCCGTAGTCCACGATATGGACCTTGTTCTTATCCCCTGAGCCTAGATGGGCGCATTGCTGATTGCAACGGCAGCTTCATCGTGTAATCTTCCGGCCGTCCACTGCTCACAGTGTGGACCGCAATCGACGTCGACAGCTCACAAGATCGGCGCGGAGGGAGGAAGAACGATGGCCCTTGAGGCAACCCGCGTGGCGGGCGCGCATATGCGCCGCCTGAGCCGTAGCTGAGGCTGCGGCATGGTCGATGTCGTCGACACCCTGAAGATCCCCGAGAATCTCAGCGAGAACGAGGACGCTCGCCCCGGCTCGGCCATCATGCGCCCGGTCGAGATCGCCGCCGCCGGGCTGGTCGCCTTCATCATCGGCGTGCTGCTGCTCGGCGTCGTCTCGCGCTATGTCTTCTCGCTGCCTTTCGTCTGGGTCGACGAGGTGGCCTCGATCGCCTTCATCTGGCTCGCCATGCTCGGCGCCGCCATCGCCGTCGACCGCAACGAGCATCTGCGGCTGACGCTGTTCGTCGGCATGATGCCGCCGCGCCTGCGCGAATTCGCCGAGACGCTGGCGCTCACCGCCGTCGCAGCCTTCCTGGCGGCGATGGTCGATCCGGCCATCGAATACGCGGTTGAAGAGAGCTACGTCACCTCGGCCGCGCTCAACATTCCCGTCAGCTGGCGCGTCTCCGCGATCGCGGTCGGCATCGTGCTGATGCTGCTGCTCACCTTGCGCTATCTCTTCAAGACCGGGCGGCTGGTCGACATCGCCGGCGCGGCCCTGATCGTCGGCGGGCTCGGCCTCGTCTTCTGGGTGATGGGCCCGACCCTGAAGGGGCTCGGCTACTACAACATCCTGATCTTCCTGGTCGGCATCGTCGCGATCTGCCTGGTCGCCGGCGTTCCCATCGCCTTCTGCTTCGGGCTCGGCACGCTCGCCTTCCTCGTCTTCTCGACCAACGTCCCGATGATCGTCGTGGTCGGGCGCATGGACGAGGGCATGTCGAGCCTCATCCTGCTCTCCGTGCCGATCTTCGTGCTTCTCGGCTGCATCCTCGACGCCACCGGCATGGGCAAGGCGATCGTCGATTTCCTGGCCTCGTTGCTCGGCCATGTCCGCGCCGGCATGTCCTACGTCCTGCTCGGCTCGCTCTATCTGGTCTCCGGCATCTCGGGCTCCAAGGTCTCGGACATGGCGACCGTCGCCCCGGCGCTGTTTCCGGAGATGAAGCGGCGCGGCTACAAGCCCAAGGACCTGATCGCGCTGCTCTCGACAGGCGCCGCCATGGCCGACACCGTACCGCCCTCGATCGTGCTGATCGTGCTCGGTTCCGTCGCCGGCGTCTCGATCGCGGGCCTGTTCAACGCCGGCTTCGTCATCGCGGGCGTGCTCCTGGTCGCGCTCGCCGGCCTCGCCCGCTGGAAGGCGGCGGCAGAGGACATGAAGGGCGTGCGCCGCGCCCCGCTCGCCGTGATCGGCAAGGTCGCCCTGGTCGCCGCGCCGGCCCTCGTCCTGCCATTCATCATCCGCGCCGCGGTCGGCGGCGGCGTCGCCACCGCCACCGAGGTCTCGACCATCGCGGTGCTCTATGCGCTCGTCATCGGCATCGTGCTCTATGGCGGCATCAGCCTGCGCAAGTTCTACCAGATGCTGGTCGAGACGGCGGCGCTCTCCGGCGCGATCCTGGTGATCCTCGGCACGGCGCTCGCCATGGCCTGGGCCCTGACGCAGACCGGCTTCGCCCGCGACCTCGCTGTCTTCATGGCGAATCTCCCCGGCGGCTGGCTGACCTTCATGGCGGTCACCATCGTCGTCTTCATGATCCTCGGCTGCGTCCTGGAGGGCCTGCCGGCGATCGTGCTGATGGCGCCGCTGATGTTCCCGATCGCCAAGAACCTCGGCATCAACGACGTGCACTACTCGATGGTCGTGGTCACCGCGATGAATATCGGCCTGATGGCGCCGCCGATCGGCATCGGCTTCTACATCGCCTGCAAGATCGGCAACGTCTCGCCCGACGAGGCGATGGGCGCGATCTGGCCCTATCTCATCGCGCTTCTGATCGGCCTCGTCGTCATCGCCCTCGTCCCCGGGCTTTCGACCTGGGTGCTGTGAAACTCACGCAAGCCAAAAGAAACCAGACAACGATCCCCAGGAGAAAACGCCCATGACCATCTCGCGCCGCACCCTGCTCCAGGCGACAGCCGCCGCCTCTGCCATCGGCACCTTCCATATCGGCCGCGCCAATGCCCAGGCCGCCGAGTTCACCTACAAATACGCCAACAACCTGCCCGTCGCGCACCCGATGAACACGCGCGCCAACGAGGCGGTGGCGAAGATCAAGGAAGAGACCAAGGGCCGGGTCGACATCCAGATCTTCCCGAACAACCAGCTCGGCTCCGACACCGACATGCTGAGCCAGGTCCGCTCCGGCGGCGTCGAGTTCTTCACGCTCTCGCCGCTGATCCTGTCGACGCTCGTCGCCAACGCCTCGCTCTCCGGCATCGGCTTCGCCTTCCCGAACTATGATGCGGTCTGGAAGGCGATGGATGGCGATCTCGGCGCCTATGTCCGCGGCCAGATCAACAAGGCGAACCTCGTCGTCATGGACAAGATCTGGGACAACGGCTTCCGCCAGATCACCTCGTCCAGGGGCCCGATCAACACGCCCGAAGACCTCAAGGGCTTCAAGATCCGCGTGCCGGTCTCGCCGCTCTGGACCTCGATGTTCACCGCCTTCCAGTCGGCCCCGGCCTCGATCAACTTCGCCGAGGTCTATACCGCGCTGCAAACCAAGATCGTCGACGGCCAGGAGAACCCGCTCGCGATCATCTCGACCGCCAAGCTCTTCGAGGTGCAGAAGTATCTCTCGCTGACCAACCACATGTGGGACGGCTTCTGGTTCCTGGCCAATCGCCGCGCCTGGGAGCGCCTGCCGGAAGACCTGCGCGCCATCGTCGCGAAGAACATCAACGCCGCGGCCGTGCTGGAGCGCGAGGACGTCGCCAAGCTGAATGCCGGCCTGCAGGGCGAACTCGCCTCGAAGGGCATGACCATCAACGAGACCAAGGCCGATGCCTTCCGCGAGGCGCTGCGCAAGGCCGGCTTCTACGCCGAATGGAAGAAGAAGTACGGCGACGAGGCCTGGGGCATCCTGGAGAAGGCCGTCGGCAGCTCTTTGAGCTGATCCACGCCGAAATTCCCTCAGCCCTCATCCTGAGGAGCGGGCGCAAGCCCGCGTCTCGAAGGGTGCTCCAGCACGCGCTGGAACATGCTTTCGAGACGCCGCTGCGCGGCTCCCCCGGGATGAGGGCTGAGGCATTTCTGTTTCGAGTCTTTATCGGAGTTCCCACATGGCCGACCGGCTGCAGGGCAAGATCGCGATCGTCTTCGGCGCCGGTTCCTCCGGCCCCGGCTGGGGCAACGGCAAGGCTGCGGCCGTCGCCTATGCGCGTGAAGGCGCCGGCGTCGCCTGCATCGACCTGAACCTGGCCGCCGCCGAGGAAACCGCGGCGATCATCGCCGGCGAAGGCGGCAAGGCGCTGGCTCTCGCTGCAGACGTCACCGATCTCGCCTCGGTCGAGGCCTGCGTCGCGGCAACCGCCGGGCATTTCGGCCGCATCGACATCCTCCACAACAATGTCGGCGTCACCCATATGGGCGGCCCGGTCGAGCTGTCGGAGGAACAGTTCAATGCCTCGCTCCAGCTCAATCTCGGCTCGGTCTATCGCTGCGCCAAGGCGGTGATCCCGGAGATGCTGAAGGGCGGCGGCGGCGCGATCGTCAACATCTCCTCGCTCGCCGCGATCCGCTGGACCGGCTATCCGTACTTCGCCTACTACGCCACCAAGGCGGCGGTGAACCAGGCGACGGTCGCGCTCGCGATGCAGTACGCGAGGCAGGGCATCCGGGCGAACTGCATCATGCCGGGCCTGATCGACACGCCGCTGATCTACAAGCAGATCTCCTCGCAGTATGCCTCGGTCGAGGAGATGGTCGCCGCTCGCGATGCACAGGTGCCGATGGGCAAGATGGGCACGGCCTGGGACATTGCCAACGCCGCCGTCTTCCTCGCCTCCGACGAGGCGACGTTCATCACCGGCGTTTGCCTGCCCGTCGATGGCGGCCAGAGCTGCAGCGCCGGTTTGCCCGGCTGATATCGACTGTTCATTCTCCTAATGGAACGCTTGCTCCATTTCTCCGAGGCTGCCAGAACTGACACGACAGGGACGGCAACGGGAACCCAGAATGAGCGAAACCGCCGTTGCGGAGCTGCCGCGTGATTTCGATGGCCTGCGCACGCAGATCCTCGCCCAGCGCCAGAGCCTGCCCAAGCGCATCGCCCAGATCGCGGCCTATGCGCTCGACAATCCCGACGAGATCGCCTTCGGGACGGCGGCCAGCATCGCAATTTCGGCCGGCGTCCAGCCCTCGACGCTGATCCGCTTCGCCCAGCATCTCGGCTTCGACGGCTTCACCAGCCTGCAGGGCGTCTTCCGGGAGCGGCTCCGCGAGCGCAATTCCAGCTACGAGGAGCGCCTCAACACGCTCCGGGCCGACGAGAGCGGAGCCGCCGGCAACCACCGCATTCTCGACGGCTTCCTGACGGCCTCGCGCAAGTCGCTGGACGTGATGAGCCGCGCGCTCGACGACGCGGCGCTCGACCGCGCGATCACGACGCTCGGTGGCGCCGAGACGATCTACATCCTCGCCCGCCGCCGCTCCTTCCCGGTCGCGAGCTACCTCGCCTATGCGCTCGGCAAGCTCGAGGTCCGCAACCAGCTGGTCGAGTCGGCTGCGGGGCTGAGCCCGGAGATCATCTCCTTCGCCACCCCGAAGGACGCCGCCCTCGTCATCAGCTTCTCGCCCTATACGCCGCAGACGATCGAGGATGCGCGGGGCCTCGCCGAGCGTGGCGTGCCGGTCGTCGCCATCACCGACAGCGCCTTCTCGCCCCTGGCGAGCGTCGCGCAGACCTGGTTCGAGGTTGCCGAGGCCGATTTCGGCGGGTTCCGCACCCTGTCTTCCACCATGGCTCTCGCCATGGCGCTCGCCGTCGGCATCGGCGACGCCCGCCGCGCCGGACGTGGCCGCCGGCGCCGCCCACGTGATCAGGAATAGATATTCCGCATTGACGGAATAATGGAATTATTATTTCATATCACCAAGGCGGAGGCGCCACGCCGCCGCGTGTCACGAAAAGCGGCAAGGCCTTGGAGGAGCATATGACGGGACCGCTCGGCGGATCGGCGCAGGCGCTCGACGTCATCACCATCGGCCGGGCCTCGGTCGATCTCTACGGCCAGCAGATCGGCTCGCGGCTCGAGGACGTCACCAGCTTCGCCAAATCGGTCGGTGGCTGCCCTGCGAACATCGCGATCGGCACGTCCCGGCTCGGCCTGCGCTCGGCCCTGCTCACCCGCGTCGGCAACGAGCAGTTCGGCCGCTTCCTGCGCGAGCAGCTCGCCCGCGAGGGCGTCAATCTCGACGGCCTCAAGACCGATTCCGAGCGCCTGACGGCGCTGGCCATTCTCTCCGTCGAGAGCGACAAGTCCTTCCCTCTGCTGTTCTACCGCGAGAACTGCGCCGACATGGCGCTCGAGGAAGGCGATATCGATCCGGAATTCATGGCGCGCGCCCGTGCCGTCGTGGTCACCGGCACCCATTTCGCCCGGCCCGGCCCGGAGGCGGCCCAGCGCAAGGCGATGAATCTGATGCGCGACAACGGCGGCAAGGTCGTGCTCGACATCGACTACCGCCCCAACCTCTGGGGGCTCGCCGGCCACGATGCCGGCGACAACCGCTACATCGCCTCGCAGGCCGTCTCCGAGCGGATGAAGACCGTCCTGCCCGGCTGCGACCTCATCATCGGCACCGAGGAAGAAGTCCTGATCGCCTCCGGCGAGAGCGAGTTGCTGCCCGCGCTCAGGACGATCCGCGCGCTGACGCCGGCGACCATCGTGCTCAAGCGCGGCCCGATGGGCTGCATCGTCTATGAAGGCGCGATCCCGGACGATCTCGAAGACGGCATCGTCGGCAAGGGCTTCCCGATCGAGGTCTACAACGTTCTCGGTGCCGGCGATGCCTTCATGTCCGGCTTCCTGCGCGGCTGGCTCGGCGGCGAGAGCCTGCAGACGGCCGCGACCTGGGCCAATGCCTGCGGTGCCTTCGCCGTCTCGCGCCTGCTCTGCTCGCCTGAGAGCCCGACCTTCGAGGAGCTGCAGTATTTTCTGAAGCAGGGCAGTCCGCACCGGGCCCTGCGCAAGGACGAGGCGATCAATCACATCCATTGGGCGACGACCCGCCGGCGCGACATCCCCTCGCTGATGGCATTCGCCTGCGATCACCGCATCCAGCTGGAAGAGCTAGCGACGAAGGCCGGTGCCGATCCCGCGCGCATTCGCGATTTCAAGGTGCTCGCGGTCAAGGCGGCCGCCCGCGTCGCCGGCGGCCGCCCCGGCTACGGCATGCTCCTAGACGAGAAGCATGGCCGCGAGGCGATGTTCGAATTCGCCCGCCATCACTTCGCGTGGCTCGGCCGCCCGGTCGAGCTCCCCGGTTCGCGCCCGCTGCGTTTCGAGGTGAGCCAGGACATCGGCTCGCTGCTGCCGGAATGGCCGGTCGACCACTGCATCAAGGCGCTCTGCTTCTATCACCCGGACGACCCGGCCGAACTCAAGCAGGCCCAGCAGGAGAAGCTGCGGGGCCTGTTCGAGGCAGCGCGCAAGGTCGGCCGCGAATTGCTGATCGAGATCATCGCCGGCAAGAACGGAACGCTCGGGCCGGACACGATCGCCCGCGCGCTGGAAGAGATCTACGCACTCGGCATCAAGCCGGACTGGTGGAAGCTGGAGCCGCAATCCTCGCCCGCAGCCTGGGCCGCCATCGAGAAGACGATCGCGAAGCACGATCCCTGGTGCCGGGGCGTGCTGCTGCTCGGGCTCGACGCTCCGGCCGAGGAACTCGAGGCCGGCTTCGCCGCGACCGCGAATGCCCCCATCGTCAAGGGCTTCGCCGTGGGCCGCACCATCTTCATGTCCGCCGCCGAGGGCTGGCTCTCCGGCAAGCTCGACGACGCAGCCGCGATCGCCGACATGGCGGGGCGTTTCGAGGCGCTGACCAACCTCTGGCTCGCCACGCGCGGCCGCAAGGCGGCCTAGCGTATCGGCCCGAAAAGTGGGAACCGGTTCCCGGACCAAGCCGATGCCAAGCAGACTCCCGCTCGGAGACCGATCATGACCCGCACCGTCCGCCTCACCATGGCGCAGGCTCTGACGCGCTATCTCGCAGCGCAGATGACGGAGGTCGAGGGCCAGCGCCTGCCGATCTTCGGCGGTGTCTGGGCGATCTTCGGCCATGGCAATGTCGCGGGCCTCGGCGAGGCGCTCTGGCACGAGCGCGAGCGCCTGCCGACCTTCCGCGCCCATAACGAGCAGGCGATGGCGCATGCCGCAATCGCCTATGCCAAGGCGAACATGCGTCGCCGCTTCATGGCCGCGACCACTTCCATCGGCCCCGGCGCGACCAATCTCGTCACCGCCGCGGCGCTCGCCCATGTCAACCGCCTGCCGGTGCTGCTGCTGCCGGGCGACGTCTTCGCCAACCGTATTCCCGATCCCGTCCTCCAGCAGGTCGAGGCCTTTGGCGACGGCACGGTTTCGGCCAATGACTGCTTCCGCCCGGTCTCGCGCTATTTCGATCGCATCACCCGGCCCGAGCAGATCGTCCCGGCACTCACCCGCGCCATGCAGGTGCTGACCGACCCGGCCGAATGCGGGCCGGTGACGCTGGCGCTCTGCCAGGACGTCCAGGCGGAGGCCTATGACTATCCCGAGAGCTTCTTCGCCGAGCGCCTGTGGACTCCACGCCGTCCCCGCGCCGACCGCGACGAGCTCAAGGCCGCGGCCGAGGCCCTCAAGGCGGCGAAGAAGCCGCTGATCGTCGCCGGTGGCGGGGTGCTCTATTCCGGCGCCAGCGACGAACTCGCCCGCTTCTCCGCCGCGACCGGCATTCCAGTCTGCGAGACGCAAGGAGGCAAATCCGCCCTGCCCGATGACGACGCGCTCAACATGGCCGCCGTCGGCGTGACCGGGACCGGCGCCGCCAACCGGCTGGCTGCCGAGGCGGATCTCGTCCTCGCGGTCGGCACGCGCCTGCAGGATTTCACCACGGGTTCCTGGGCGCTGTTCGGTGCCGAGCGGAAGGCGATCATCGGGCTCAACGTCCAGCCCTTCGATGCGGGCAAGCATCGCGCCCTGCCCCTCGTCGCCGACGCCCGCGAGGGTCTGGCCGAGCTGGCCGGTGCCATCGGTGCCTGGAAGGCGCCTGAGAGCTGGACGGCCGATGCGAGGGCCGGCAAGGCGGAATGGCGCAAGGAAGCCGACAAGGCGACGGCAGCGACGAATGCCGCCCTGCCCTCCGACGCGCAGGTCATCGGCGCGGTCCAGCGCACGCTGGGTTCGGAAGTGATCCTGCTGCATGCCGCGGGCGGCCTGCCCGGCGAGCTGCACAAGCTCTGGCAGGCGGGAGCGCCCGGCTCCTACCATGCCGAATACGGCTTCTCCTGCATGGGCTACGAGATCGCCGGCGGGCTCGGCGCCAAGATGGCGCGGCCCGACAGGGAGGTCGTCGTCATGGTCGGCGACGGCTCCTACCTGATGCTCAATTCCGAGATCGCGACCTCGGTGATGCTGGGCCTCAAGCTCACCATCGTGCTGCTCGACAATCGCGGCTTCGGCTGCATCAACCGGCTCCAGAACGCGACTGGCGGCCAGAGCTTCAACAACCTGCTCAAGGACAGCAGGCACGAGACGCTGCCCGAGATCGATTTCGTCGCTCACGCCTCCAGCATGGGCGCGATCGCAACGAAGGCCGCCTCGATCGCCGAGCTGGAAGCCGCATTGGCAAAGGCCAGGGCCAACACCGGCACCACCGTCGTCGTCATCGATACCGACCCGCTGATCTCGACCGGCGCCGGTGGCGCCTGGTGGGATGTCGCTGTGCCCGAGGTCAGCGAGCGTGAGCAGGTCCGCACGGCACGGGCGAATTACGACGAACGACGCAAGCGTCAGACCATCGGCAACTGAAGCCGTTCCCATAGGCAGGAAAGACCCGACACATGATCCGCATCGGCGCGAACCCCATCGGCTGGTCGAATGACGACATGCTCGAGATCGGCGGCGACATCCCGCTCGAAACCTGCCTGAAGGAAGCCCGCGAGGCCGGCTTCACCGGCATGGAGCTCGGCAACAAGTTCCCGCGCGAGGCCGGCACGTTGAAGCCGATCCTCGATGCCCACGGCCACGCGCTGGTCTCCGGCTGGTACTCGACCGAGCTTCTCGTCCGCGACGTCGCCGCCGAGATGGATGCGGTGAAGGCTCACGCGACGTTGCTGCGCGACATGGGTTGCTCGGTGCTGATCGCGGCGGAGACCTCGAACGCGATCCATTCCGACATCACCAGGCCCCTCTCGGCCCGCCCCGTCCTGCCCAAGGCGAGATGGGACGATTTCGGCACCCGCTATTCCAATTTCGCCGAGGCGGTGAAGGCCGAATACGGGCTCCAGCTCGTCTATCACCACCATATGGGCACGGTGGTGCAGACCGAAGCGGAGATCGATCGCTTCATGGGCGTCACCAGCCCGGCCGTCGGCCTGCTGCTCGATACCGGCCACGCCACCTGGGGCGGCGGCGACCCGGCCCGCATCGCCCGCCACTGGAAGGCGCGCATCCACCATGTCCACTGCAAGGACATCCGCGAGGCCGTGATGTGGCGCTCCAACCGGGAGGACTGGTCCTTCCTCGAATCCGTGCTCGCCGGCGTCTACACCGTGCCGGGCGACGGCCTGATCGACTATGTCCGCGTGCTCCGCGAGCTGCAGGGCTATTCCGGCTGGATCGTCGTCGAGGCCGAGCAGGATCCGAAGAAGGCCGAGCCCGCGGCCTATGCCCGGCTCGGCCACGCCAATCTCAGCCGCTTCATCAAGGAAGCCGGGCTGGTATAGAACCACCGCCGTCATTCCGGGATGCCGCAGGGCGAGCCCGGAACCCATAACCGCGTTGTCTTGAAGACACGACTCTGGAACGGCGTCGTTTTGTTCGGAACACGCAGCGGTTTTGGGCTCCACGCTCTTCGCTGTGCGAAGCCCCGGAATGACGGCGGAGTTCCTCAGCCAGCGCTGCAATCGCCAAAGGGAGAACCATGTCTCATCTCCGCATCCGGCCCTCCGGCACCAGCGGCCGCGTCACCCATGTCACGCCGGAGAGCGCCGGCTGGACCTATGTCGGCTTCGACCTGCATCGCCTGAAGCCCGGCGAGACCGTTTCCGCCGCCACCGGCGATCGCGAGACCTGTCTCGTCTTCGTCACCGGCAAGGGCAAGGCCGTCGCCGGCGGCAAGGAACTCGGCGAGCTCGGCCAGCGCATGACCCCTTTCGAGGGCAAGCCCTGGTCGGTCTATCTCCCCCAGGGGTCGGACTGGTCCGTCACTGCCACGACCGATCTCGAACTCGCGGTCTGCACGGCTCCGGGGCTGAAGGGCGGCCTGCCCGTCCGCGTCATCGGCCCGGACGACCTCGGCCGGGAGATTCGCGGCAAGGGCTCCAATACCCGCCACGTCACCAATATCCTGCCCGAGACCGAAGTTGCGGATTCGCTGCTCGTCGTCGAGGTCATAACCCCTGCCGGCAACACCTCGAGCTACCCGCCCCACAAGCATGACCGGGACGACCTGCCGCGGGAATCCTACCTCGAGGAAACCTATTACCACCGCCTCAACCCGCCGCAGGGCTTCGGCTTCCAGCGCGTCTACACCGACGATCGCAGCCTCGACGAGGCCATGGCGATCGAGGATGGCGACGTCGTACTGGTGCCGAAGGGCTATCACCCCTGCGCCACCTGCCACGGCTACGATCTCTACTATCTCAACGTGATGGCCGGCCCGAAGCGGACCTGGAAATTCCACAACGCCGCCGAGCACGAATGGATGCTGAAGGGCTGAGCGCCCTGCCCGGCACCGGCCTCCGGTGCCGGAGCGTCCTTATCGCAAGGAGCCGGCGCCCCGGCTCAGCGATTGCACTTGTAGACCGTGCCCGAGGTATCCGGGCCCTTCCACTTGATGTCGGCGGCGCTGGAGACGACGTGGCTCCCGCCGATCTCTGCCGCCCGGATCTTCAGGCGTGTGACGACTGTGTCACGCGCGGTGTCTGGGAGCAGCACCGAATGCAGCTCGGACTTGCCGTCGATCACGCCAAGCCTGGTGCACCCCTCCACCACGCCTTGTGTATCGGTCACCACCACCGCACTGCTGCGCGACGTGTGATAGGCGCAGGCTCCGAGAAAGAGAGCCGGCAGAATAAGGAAGAAACGCGCTGTCGCCATGGTCCGGGCCGTCCTGATCGGTTCAGGTTCCATGTTCAGCCGCCCAGGCACAAATGCAAGAGCGGATATGCGTGGAGCCCCCGGTTCCCCCGCCAAGTCGTCGAGGTGCTCGAACTGATCGCTATCGGGCGGATATTGAACAGTTTCGGCTGTGCGAACTTTAACGCAAGTCCTGCGACATTCTTGACCTTCCACAACAGCTGCTCTTAAGTCCGCTCAGGCCAATGGGAGGCTGAAAAGGGATATAATATGCGTAGCATTTTGATCGTCGGCGCGATGGCCGCTCTCCTTGCCGGTTGCCAGACCGCGCAGGAGTCCATGGCTGACGCCGAAGTCACCTGTGAAGCTCAGGGCTTCCGTCCCGGCACGCGTGCCTACCAGCAGTGCCGTTCGGCGAACTATGTCGAGAACCGTCGCGCCTCTAA
>NZ_JBIWYK010000025.1:0-14802 GCF_044752385.1 Allobosea sp. CER48
CTGACCCTGTTCAGCTCACCAAAGCGTCGATGGCTCGTGCGAGTCTCACATCGAGCTCGGTCAACCCGCCGGCATCATGGGTGGCGAGGGTCACCTCGACTGTCCGATACACATTCGACCATTCGGGATGGTGATTCATCGCCTCGGCGAGCAGCGCCACCCGCGTCATCCAGCCGAAGGCCTCGCTGAAGTCGCGAAACACAAAGCGACGCGTGATCGCCTCGCGCCCCTGCACCAGCTTCCAGCCGGTCAACGTCGCGAGAGCCTCGGTCTGTGCCTCCGGAGAGAGGCGCTTCGGCCGTGTCATCGGCGCATCTCCCGCGGCAGGCGATTCGGATAGGACGGGCCGAGCGGATAGGCCGCCTCCAGCACATAGGGACCGCCGCCGATCGAATCGCGCGAGGACATCAACGCGACGCGCCGCGCCGTGAAGCCGATCGGCCGGACGATCGGATGCAGGCCGAGATAATGCGCGACCTCGGTCGGAGCGGTATCGCGCAGCCGCGCCAGCGTGACGTGCGGCACGAACTTGCGGCCCTCCGCCGGCAGGCCGATGCGGCGCATCTGCCGCTCGACATCGCCCTGCAGGTCCGTCAGCGCCTTTGTCGGCGCCGCACGGGCGAAGACCGCTCGCGGCTTGTCGCCGCCGAAACTGCCGAGCGCGTCGAGCGTCACGTCGAAAGGATAGGCGCTGAGATCGGCGAGCATGTGATCGACATCGTTCGCCATGCGCCGGTCGACGTCACCCAGGAAACGCAGGGTTATGTGGTAATCGGCCGGCTCGATCCAGCGGGCACCCGACAGGCCGCCGCGATGCAGCGTCAGCTCGGATGCGACATCGGCAGGAATTTCCAGAGCGATGAACAGCCTCGGCATGAGCGAATCCCTGCCAAGCAATTGTGACTCTGGCGAGACGGTAGGCGCGAAGCCGGCGCAAGGGAACTGGTTTTCCCCTCGGTAGAGCCCGGCATGGCCCAGGCTCTACCGAGTTCGACCGTGCTCAGGGGCAGGGATTGCCGACAAGCTGGTGGATCGCATCGATCTTCGCCTCGACCTCGGGCGAGAGCTTGATGTCGATCGACGCGATGTCGGTCCTGAGTTGCTCCATCGAGGTCGCGCCGATGATGTTGGACGTCACGAAGGCGCGGCCGTTGACGAAGGCGAGTGCCATCTGCGCTGGATCCAGGCCCGCCTCGCGCGCCACCGCGATATAGCGCCTGATCGCGTCCTCGGCGCCGGCGCCCTCATAGCGCTGGCCACGGTCGAACAACGTCGTGCGCGCACCCGCAGGGCGGGCGCCATCGAGATACTTGCCGGTGAGATAGCCCTGCGCCAGCGGCGAATAGGCGAGCAGTCCGACATCCTCGCGCAGCGCGACCTCCGCCAGCGCCGTCTCGAAGGTGCGGTTGAGCAGGTTGTAGGCATTCTGGATCGACTGCACGCGCGGCGTGCCACGTGCTTCCGCATCGGTCACGAAGCGCATCGTGCCCCAGGCGCTTTCGTTGGAGAGGCCGAGATGGCGGATCTTGCCGGCTTTCACCAGCTCGGCGAAAGCGTCGAGCTGCTCGGGAATCGCCGTCTCGTCGGCCGGCTTCTCGTAGGCGGCCTTCGAAAAGCGGGTCGGGTTCGAACCCCAGGGCATCGGCCGCTCGGGAAAATGCAGCTGATAGAGGTCGATATAGTCGGTCTGCAGCCGCTGCAGGCTCTTGTCGACCGCCTCGAAGATCTGCCTGCGCGTCAGTCGGGTCGGGCTCTTGTCGTCCCGGAACCAGGTGTTGCCGCCCCGGCCGCAGACCTTCGATGCCAGGATGACCTTGTCGCGGTTGCCACGGGCCTTGAACCAGCTGCCGATGATCCGCTCGGTCGAGCCTTGCGTCTCCGGCTTCGGCGGGATCGAGTAAAGCTCTGCGGTGTCGAAGAAATTGATGCCCTGCTCGATGGCGTAGTCCATCTGGGCATGGCCTTCGGCCTCCGTGTTCTGCTCTCCCCAGGTCATGGTTCCCAAGCAGATCACCGAGACCTTGAGATCGGTGCGCCCGAGGCGGCGATATTCCATGGCGAAGCAACTCCGGAAGCGGGGCCGGCGGGCGGCGATGCAAGAATCAGGTATTCGCCGCGCGGAAACCCGCGGGCGGATCAGGATCTGGCGGGCAGGGTGGCGATGAAGCGCTCGACCGTCGGCAGGATGTTGCGGACGATGACGGTGACGCCCTCGGCCGTGGGGTGGAGCCCATCCGCCTGGTTCAGAGCGCGGTCGCCCGCGATGCCCTCCAGGAAGAACGGGTAAAGCACCAGGCCATGCTTCTCCGCAAGTTCGCGATAGATCGCATCGAAGCGCTTCGCATAATCCGCGCCGAGATTCCGAGGCGCGTACATGCCGGCGAGCATCACCGGGATCTTGCGCTGCTTCAGCCGCGTGATCATCGCTTCGAGCGCCTGGCGCGTCTGGGTCGGGTCGACGCCCCGCAACGCGTCATTGGCGCCGAGCTCGAGGATGACGCCGTCGGTTCCGTCCGGCACCGACCAGTCGAGCCGCTCGAGGCCTCCCTGCGTCGTGTCGCCGGAGACGCCGGCGTTCACGATTTCGACAGCGACGCCCTTCTGGCGCAAGGCCTGCTCCAGGACGGCCGGGAAGGCGGCACTGCCCGGCAGGTTGTAGCCCGCGGACAGCGAATCGCCGAAGGCGACGAGCTTGAGCGGCCTCCCGGCTGGCGGCCGGGATGACGAGGTCTGGGCGCTGGCCATGTCGCTGGCCCCGATGAAGAGCAGCATGAGAGCGACGAAAAACGTCGCAGCGGATTGGAGAAGCACGAAACCGCGCCCATATGGCCGCAAACCGCGCCGCGCCGCGATTCCGCCCCGCTCGGGGCGTGTTCTGGTGCCGGCGGGGACGGCGATGGAAGCATAAGTCAGGATCATGGCGTGATGAGCGAGAAGGCCGCCCCGGCGATCGAGTTGCAGGATGTCCATCTGAGTTTGGGACGCGGCGCCGCCCGCGTCCATATCCTCAAGGGCGTTTCGGTGTCGCTGGCCGATGGCGAGGCGACCGGCCTCGTCGGCCCTTCCGGCTCCGGAAAATCGACTTTGCTCATGACCATGGCCGGGCTGGAACGCCCCGATTCCGGCCTCGTCAAGGTCGCCGGCCAGGATCTGGGCGCGCTCGACGAGGATGGGCTCGCCGTCTTCCGCGGTCGGCATATCGGCATCGTCTTCCAGTCCTTCCATCTCGTGCCGACCATGACGGCGCGCGAGAACGTGGCTCTGCCGCTCGAGCTGGCCGGGCATGTCGACGCCTTCGGCCGGGCCGAGGCCGAACTGCGCAATGTCGGGCTCGGCCATCGCATGGACCACTATCCGGCCCAGCTTTCCGGCGGCGAGCAGCAGCGCGTCGCCATCGCGCGCGCCGTCGCACCGGACCCGGCGATCCTCGTCGCCGACGAACCGACCGGCAATCTCGACGAGTCCACCGGTCGCGCGATCGTCGATCTCATTTTCGCGCTCAAGCGCGAGCGTGGTGCGACTTTGGTGCTCGTCACACATGATCTGTCGCTTGCCCGCCTGTGCGAGCGCACGGTCCGCCTGCGCGCTGGCGTGATCGAAACCGAACACGAGATGGCGGTCGCCTGACGATGCACGCGCCCGTCAAGCCGCCCCAGAGCCCCTCCCGGTCACCCGGCATCGGCCTCGTCCTGCGCCTCGCCATCCGCGACCTGCGCGCGGGCCTGCGCGGCTTCGGCATCTTCATAGCCTGCCTCGCGCTCGGCGTCATGACGATCGCCGCCGTCGCGTCCGCTTCGCGCGGCCTGACCGAAGGCCTCGCCCGCGAAGGGCGCCGGATCCTCGGCGGCGACGCGGCCTTCAGCCTGATCCACCGCGAGGCGGCGCCGCAGGAGCTGGCCTTCCTGACGGGGCGCGGCTCGGTCTCCAGCATCGCGACGATGCGCGGCATGGCCAATGCCGGCGAGAAGGGCGCCGCGCTTGTCGAGATCAAGGCGGTCGATTCCAGCTATCCCGGGATCGGCTCGATCGAGACCGATCCGCAATCGCCGCTGCCCGGGCTTCTGGGGCGGCGGGATGGCATTTTCGGCGCGGTTGCCGATCCCGTGCTGTTCGGCCGGCTCGACCTCAAGCCCGGAGACATCGTCACGGTCGGCGGTGCGAGGATCCAGCTGCGCGCCAACCTGATCTCCGAGCCCGACAAGATCGCCGCGGGCGTCGGCTTCGGCCCGCGCCTGCTGATGTCGCAGGAGGCATTGAGGGCGACCGGCCTGATCCAGCCCGGCAGCCTGATCCGTTGGACCTACCGCCTGCAGCTCCCGCCGGCGGCCGCGACCGATGCCGATCTCGCCAAGCTGATCGCGGATGTCGGGACACAGCAACGCGACGCGGGCTGGGAAATCCGCTCCCGGGCCAATGCCGCGCCGAGCTTCCAGCGCAATCTCGAACGCTTCACGCAGTTCCTGACGCTTGTCGGCCTCACCGCCCTCTTGGTCGGCGGCGTCGGGGTGGCCAATGCGGTGCGCCGCTTCGTCGAGGCCAAGAAGCTCGATTTCGCCACGATGAAGGCGGTCGGCGCCACCGGCGGCCGCGTGGTCGCGATCCATCTCACCGAGGTCATGCTCGTCGCAGCCATCGGCACCGCGATCGGCCTCGTGTTCGGCGCTGCCGCCCCGTTCGGACTCGGTGCCGTCGTCCAGAGCATCCTGCCCGTGCCGTTCGAGCCGACGCTGGCGCCGGGCGAACTCGCCATCGCGGCATTGTACGGCCTGCTGACGGCGCTCGTCTTCGCCCTCATCCCACTCGGCCGCGCTCACGACATTCCGGTATCCGCCCTGTTCCGCGACCGCATCGAACCCGATCCGCGCCGGCCGCGCGCGATCTATCTCGTGCTCTGCGCTCTGGCATTGGCCGGGCTCGCCGGCGTCGCCATCGGCTTCGCCTATGATCGCCGGATCGCGCTGATCTATATCGGGGTGATGTTCGGCATCTTCGTGCTGCTGCGGGCGGTCTCGATCGGCCTGATGGCGCTCGCCCGCCGGATACCGCGTCCGCGCCGCCCGGCCTTGCGCATGGCCCTCGCCAACAGCCATCGCCCCGGCGCCTTGACGCCGTCGCTGGTGCTCTCGCTTGGCCTCGGCGTCGCGCTGCTCTCGGCGCTCTCGTTCATCGACGTCAGCCTGACCCGGCAGCTCACGGGCGCCTTGCCCGACAAGGCACCGAGTTTCTTCTTCCTCGACGTGCCCAGCCGCGATTCCGATCGGTTCGACGCCTTCCTGGCCGAGCAGCGCCCCGGCGCCAGGACAGAGCGCGTGCCGATGATGCGCGGCCGGATCGTTTCCGTGAACGAGACCCGCGCCGAGGACATCAAGGCGAGCGAGCAATCCGCCTGGGTTCTCGACGGCGACCGCGGCATCACCTATGCCGCTTCGCTGCCCGAAGGCTCGCGCATTTCGGCCGGCGAATGGTGGCCGGCCGACTATCGGGGAGAGCCGCTGGTCTCGTTCGATGCCCAGAACGCCGCCGGGATCGGCCTGAAGATCGGCGACAGGTTGACCGTCAACGTCCTCGGCCGCAACATCACCGCGCGCGTCGCCAATCTGCGCACCGTCGATTGGCGTTCCTTCGGCATCAACTTCGTGATGGTGTTCTCGCCCAACACCTTCGCCGGCGCGCCGCACACGAACCTCGCCACCGTCTCGACGAGCCCGGACGGCAAGGGAGCCACGGACGCCGCGCTGATGCGCCGCCTCGCGCTCGACTTCCCGGCCGTCACCGCCGTCCGCGTCCGTGATGCGCTCGAGGCGGTCAACACCATCGTCGGCCAGCTCGCCATGGCGATCCGCGGAGCCTCCGGTCTCGCCATCGCGGCGAGCCTGCTGGTGCTGGGCGGTGCGCTCGCGGCCGGCCAGAGGGCGCGGCTCTATGACGCGATGATCCTGAAGACGCTCGGCGCGACCCGACGCTTCATACTTTCGTCGTACGCCCTTGAATACGCCGCGATCGGCCTCGTCGCGGCTCTCTTCGGCGTTGTCGCGGGTACAGCGGCGGGCTGGGGCATCGTCACGCAAGTGATGCGGATCGAATTCGTCAGTGATCCGAGGGGTGCGATACTGGCTGCGACTGCAGCAGTCGGTGTTACCGTGCTGTTCGGCCTCGTCGGTACGGTAAAAATACTGACGAAAGCGCCGGCTTCTCATCTCAGGAATTTATGACGACTATCTCGGAACGACTCTCGATAGACATTAAAATCCTGTAATTCTGCATGGTACCGGCACCGAACTTCTATCGTTCGGGCCGCCCTAACCATGCCCGGCCCTTGTAAGAACCCGAAAAGCCCCTCATATTCCCCTCATCGCGACGATCGTGCGCGAGGATGGCTGGCGCTTGCGCGCCTTCCGTCGTCCGAAACAACGTCAGGGGAAAGTCTCTTAATGAGCAACTTCGACCGCAATGCTCCAGTCTGGGGTGCCGGCCGCGCACAGCAGACCAGCGCCGTCGAGATGGATCAGGGCCTGCGCTCGTTCATGCTCGGCGTCTACAACAACATGACGATCGGTCTGGCCATCACCGGCCTCGCCGCGCTCGCCATCTCGATGCTGGCGATCGCCGGATTCACGCCCGACGGCAAGATCGCCGGCCTGACCGCGCTTGGCCAGGCAATCTATCTCAGCCCGCTGAAATGGGTCGTGATGCTGGCCCCGCTGGCCTTCATCATGTTCTTCTCGTTCAAGGCCGAGAACATGAGCGCCGCCGCGGCGCGCACGATGTTCTTCGTCTTCGCGGCGGTGATGGGCGTCTCGATGTCGTCGATCCTGGTCGTCTTCACTGGCGCCTCGGTCGTACGCGTCTTCTTCATCACGGCCGCCGCCTTCGGCGCGCTCAGCCTCGTCGGCTACACCACGAAGAAGTCGCTCTCGGGAATGGGCTCCTTCCTGATCATGGGCCTGATCGGCCTGATCATCGCCTCGGTGGTCAACCTGTTCCTGGCGTCGAGCGCGCTCTCCTTCGGCATCTCGGTGCTGGGCGTGCTGATCTTCGCCGGCCTGACCGCCTGGGATACCCAGCGTCTGAAGGAGATGTATCTCTATTCGAACCTGGATCCGGAATCGGCTGCGAAGCTCTCGGTGAACGGCGCGCTGTCGCTCTACCTGAACTTCATCAACATGTTCCAGATGCTGATCAGCCTGCTCGGCGACCGCCGCTGAGCCGATCGACCCCAGGGCTTCATGCCCCGGAACCAGCCCCGGCCTCGCGGCCGGGGCTTTTCTTTTGGCACGGGGGTTGCTCAGCTCTGGCGATGACTGCCTCGCCCGTGATTGTTTGCGCCATGACCGTATCCGCCATCCGCCCGGCGACCCCGGCCGATATTCCTGCCATCGCCACGATCTACGCCCATGCGGTCCTGCATGGCACAGCGTCCTGGGAGATGGAGCCGCCGGGCGAAGCGGAGATGAGCCGGCGCTTCGAGGCCGTTCTGGCGGGCGGCTACCCCTATCTCATCGCCGAGCGGAAGGGCGAGATCCTGGGCTATGCCTATGCTGGCGCCTACCGCCCGCGGCCGGCCTATCGCGCCACCGTCGAGAACTCGATCTACATCGCGCCGTTCGCGCAGGGGCTCGGCATCGGCGGCCTACTGCTCGATGCGCTGATGCGGGCCTGCACCGAACGCGGCTTCCGCCAGATGATCGCGGTGATAGGGGATGGCACGGGAGCTTCCGTCGGCTCGCGCCGCCTGCACGAGAGGGCCGGCTTCCGTCTGATCGGCGTGGCCGAGAAGGTGGGCTTCAAGCACGGTCGCTGGCTCGACCAGATGCTGATGCAGAAGGAACTCGGCGAAGGCGACCGCACGCCGCCGGCCTTTTGAAACGTCAGCCCGTCGGCGTTCAGTTCACGACGCTGAGCTTGCGATCCAGCACCTTCAGGACGCGGGACAGTTCCGAGCCGCGCTTGAGAATCAGGCCGGTCGCGGCCACGACCGAATAGGCGCCCTGGCGTCGCGCCAGCGCCGGATCCTTGACGATTCGGTAGAGCGGCATCTCCGACGAACGCCGGAACACCGAGAACTGCGCCGTGTCCTTGAGAAAATCGATGGCGTAGTCGCGCCATTCACCGGCCGCGACCATGCGGCCATAGAGGTTCAGCAATTCGCTGAGTTCGCGCCGGTCGAACGTGACGGTCGCGGGCCGAGCCGGCGACGGAAAATGGACGACCGCGCCGGCTGGCTGCGATTGCGGCGTTTCGCTTTCGCTCATGGCGCCTCCCTTGACCGGCTTCCCGAAGTGACCCGGGGATGATGCGCCCGCGGTGCTGCGCTGGCAAGGGATCGTGGGAAAGAGATCGGGCGCCGGCGCCGAAGGCTGGGTCGGCATTCTCCTGAAATGCCGCATTTTCGCCGCGAACGCGTCAAGCGACCGCCAAGTTGCGCCGCTCAACTCCCCGCGTTGCCTCGACGGCCCGGTTTCGCTGAACGCCGGTTTGTCAGCCCCCCAGCCCCCCGGAGTTCCGGCGGAGCCGGGCCACGAAGTCGGGGCCAACTAGCGGCTGGCATTGCGCCGGCCGTTTTCTTTTCTGGGCTCGCCGCCCGTTCCGAGGACGATGGCCGTCCTCGGGCTGCTAGCGAATCTGCCCGTGATATTCGGCGTTCGGCCGCATATCGACGGCCGAGGCCATCCGATTCGACATGTTGTAGAAGGCAGCGACCGCGCTGACGTCCCAGATGTCGCGTTCGCTGAAGCCGGCCTTGCGCAGGCCTTCGCGATCGCCCTCGTCGATGAGATGCGGCGTCTCGGTCAGCTTCACCGCGAAATCGAGCATGGCGCGATGCCGTGGCGAAAGCTCGGCCGCCCGGTAGTTCATCACCATCATCTCTCCCAGGACCGGATCGCCGGAGAGCTGCCGGACCGCCGCACCATGTGCCGTCAGGCAATAATAACAGCGATTCACGCTCGACACGGCGACCGCGATCATCTCACGTTCCAACTTCGACAGGCCGGACGGGGCCAGCATCAGGTCGTTATAGAAGGTGGCAAATGCCGTGAGCTTGGCATCGTCGTGGGCATAGGACGTCAGCACATTCGGCACGAAGCCGAGCTTTTCCCGGCACTTCTCGAAATAGGCCTCGTTCTCCGGCGAGAGCTTGCCCGGGTTCAGGTCAAGCGCCATCGGACGGGGTGGCGCATCCTGCCGCACCGGCTCCTCGCCAACCTTTGGTTTGTCATGCTTCGTCGCCATGGTGCGTCCCGTCTGGGCCTGTGCGGCAATTTTGCCGCTTTTTCAGGCAAGGCAAAGTTGAAAGCCTGCGCAGCCTATGCCATCGCTGCTGCAAAACAACTGGGGTTTAGACATGGGCAAACGGGTGACGAACGCGACCGCGGGAGCGATCGCAGCCATCGAAGCCGCGGCCACCGGCCTGAAGAGCGCGATGCCTGCCGAATTTCCCCGTCTGCTCTTTGGTCGCTCCGTCGCCGAAGATCTCGAGGCCCTGCCGCCTGAAATGCTGGCTCGGGCCGCTGCTGCCGCCTACGAGCATCTGGCCGAGGCGCGCAGGCCCGAGTCGATCAACCTGCGCTTCCGGGACGATGAGGTCGGTCAGGGCGAACGCCAGCGTCAGGTCACGATCCTGGAGGTCGTCAACGACAACAAGCCGTTCCTGCTCGATTCGACGCTCGCCGAACTGCAGGACCAGGGCTACGAGCCGCGCCTGGTCGCCCATCCGATCCTGGCCGTGGGCCGCGACTCCAGGGGCAAGTTCGCCTCGCTCGCCGGCGAAGCCACGGGCCGGGCCCCGGAAGGCACGCGCCGCGAGAGCCTGCTTCACATCCACGTTCCTCGCATCGATACACCGGAAGCGCGCGAGAAGCTCCGGTCCGGGCTGGAGCATGTCTATGCCGACGTCGCCATGGCGGTGGACGACTGGGCAGCGATGCGTGGCCGCATCACCGAGGTGATCCAGGCCTACCGTGCCAACCCTCCGCCGCTGCCCGAGGACGAGATCGCCGAGGCGCTGCAGTTCCTCGAATGGATCGCCGGCGACAACTTCACCCTGCTCGGCATCCGGGCCTACCGTTTCCCCGGCGGCGACGTCGCAGCCGACCCGATCGAGGGCTCCGGCCTCGGCATCCTGCGCGATCCCGCGGTCAAGGTGCTGCGGCGCGGCCGCGAGCTGGTGACCACCACCCCCGAGGTGCGCTCCTTCCTGGCCAAGCCCCAGGCGCTCATCATCACCAAGGCCAACGTCAAGAGCCGCGTTCACCGGCGGGTCCATCTCGACTATGTCGGCGTCAAGCTGTTCACGCCGGAGGGCCGGCTCGACGGCGAGCTGCGCATCGTCGGCCTGTTGACCTCGAACGCCTATACCGGCTCGGCCCGCGCCATCCCGTACCTGCGCCTGAAGGTCGCTCGCGTCGCCAAGAACATCGGCTTCGACCCGGCAAGCTATTCGGGCCGGGCGCTGATGAACGTGCTCGACGCCTATCCGCGCGACGAACTCTTCCAGATCGACACCCCGACGCTCGAGCAGTTCGCGCTCGATATCCTGCAGCTCACCGAGCGGCCACGGATCCGGGCGCTCGCCCGCGTCGACGAGTTCGATCGTTTCGTCTCGATCCTCGTCTTCATCCCGAAGGACCGCTACGACACCACTGTGCGCCAGCGCGTCGGCGAGTTCCTGGCACGGATCTACAACGGCCGAGTCTCGGCCGCCTATCCGGCCTATCCGGAAGGCCCTCTGTCGCGCACGCACTACATCATCGGCCGTGACGACGGAAAGACGCCGCGCATCGATCGCGCAACGCTCGAAGCCGGCATCAGCGCCATCGTCCGCACCTGGGGTGACGGGCTGAAGGACGTCCTCGACCAGGAGAAGGCCGGGCCCGCCGCCCGCGCCCTCGCCGAACGCTATGCCGAGGCCTTCGGTGCCGCCTATCGCGAGCGTTTCTCGGCGGCCGATGCCCTCGTCGACATCGAGATGCTCCAGCAACTGACTCCGGAACGGGGCCGGGCCGTCAATCTCTACCGGCGCGAGGGCGACGACGCCAAGCGCGCCAACCTCAAGGTTTTCTCGCGCGGCGCGCCGATCTCGCTTTCGGCCCGCGTCCCCGTGCTGGAGAACATGGGCTTCCGCGTCGTCAACGAGCGGACCTATAACGTCATGCCGCAGGGCACTGGCGAGAGCGCTCGCGTCTGGCTTCACGACATGACGCTGGAGCGCGCCGACGACGGCGAGATCGATATCGAGCATCTCGATCCGACGATCGAGGCCGCCCTGATGGCGCAGTTCCGTGGACTGGCCGAGTCCGACCGCTTCGACCAGCTCGTGCTCGCCGCCGGGCTCGCCTGGCGCGAAGCGGCGCTGCTGCGTGCCTTCGGTCGCTATTTGCGTCAGGCTGGCGCCCCCTATGCGCAGGGCTACATCGCCGATGCGTTGACCCATCACCCCGGCATCGCCTCGGGCCTGATCGCCTACTTCAACGCAAAGTTCGACCCGCGCGTGCCAGAGGCCGAGCGCGAGCAGCGCATGGCCCAGAAGCGCGCCGAGATCGAAGAGGCGCTCGACGCCGTCACCAGCCTCGACGAGGACCGCATCCTGCGCCGCCTGATCAACCTGGTCGACGCGGCGCTGCGCACCAACTTCTTCCAGATCGGCCCGGACGGCCATCCGCGCCAGACCATCACCTTCAAGTTCGACTGTGCGCAGGTCGACGGGTTGCCGCTGCCGCGCCCGCTCTACGAGATCTTCGTGTATTCGCCGCGCGTCGAGGGCGTGCACATGCGCTTCGGCAAGGTTGCGCGCGGCGGTCTGCGCTGGTCCGACCGGCCGCAGGACTTCCGCACCGAAGTCCTCGGCCTGGTCAAGGCGCAGCAGGTCAAGAACGCCGTGATCGTGCCGGTCGGCGCCAAGGGCGGCTTCGTGCCGAAGCAGCTGCCCCCGGCCTCCGACCGCGCCGCCTGGCTCGCCGAGGGCACTGAGAGCTATCGCATCTTCATCCGCAATCTGCTCGAGCTGACCGACAATCTCGACGGCGAAACCATCGTGCCGCCTCCGGATACGGTGCGCCATGACGGTGACGACCCCTATCTCGTCGTCGCCGCCGACAAGGGCACGGCCACTTTCTCCGACACCGCCAACACGATCTCGCTGGAGAAGCACCACTGGCTCGGCGACGCTTTCGCCTCCGGCGGCTCGCAGGGCTACGACCACAAGGGCATGGGCATCACCGCCCGCGGCGGCTGGGAGGCGGTGAAGCGCCATTTCCGCGAAGTCGACATCGACATCCAGACCACGCCCTTCACCGTCGCCGGCGTCGGCGACATGTCGGGCGACGTCTTCGGCAACGGCATGCTGCTCTCGCCGGCGATCAAGCTGGTGGCCGCTTTCGACCACCGCGACATCTTCCTCGATCCGGATCCGGATCCGGCAGCCTCGCTGGCCGAGCGCCAGCGCCTCTTCGCCCTGCCGCGCTCATCCTGGCAGGACTACGACAAGAAGCTGATCTCGAAGGGCGGCGGCATCTTCTCGCGCCAGGCCAAGAGCATCCCGCTCTCTCCGGAGGTCCGCGCCCTGCTCGATCTCGACAAGGCGGAGGTCTCGCCGCCCGAGCTGATGACGGCAATCCTGAAGGCTCGCGTCGATCTGCTCTGGTTCGGCGGCATCGGCACCTATATCCGGGCGAGCGACGAGAGCGACGCGCAGGTTGGTGATCGTGCCAATGACGCGATCCGCATCAGCGGCAACGATCTGAGGGCGCGCGTCATCGGCGAAGGCGCCAATCTCGGCGTGACCCAGCGCGGCCGCATCGAGGCCGCCCGCAAGGGCGTGAAGCTCAACACCGACGCGATCGACAACTCCGCCGGCGTCAACACCTCCGACGTCGAGGTCAACATCAAGATCGCGCTCGCCGGCCCCGTGAAGGACGGCCGCCTCAAGGAGGACAAGCGCAACGAACTGCTCGCCGCGATGACGGACGAGGTCGGCGATCTCGTCCTGCGCAACAACTATCTGCAGACACTCGCCCTCTCGCTCACCGAGGCCCAGGGCGCGGCGGCGACACCCGGCCTGCGCTTCCTGATGCAGACGCTGGAGCAGGACGGCCGGCTCGACCGCTCGGTCGAATACCTGCCGAGCGATGCCCAGCTCGCCGAGCGTGAGAAGCGCAGCGAAGGCCTGACCCGGCCGGAGCTCGCGGTGCTGCTGGCCTATGCCAAGCTCGCGCTGCACGATGCGCTGCTGGAATCCTCCGTGCCGGATGATCCCTACCTCGCCAGCGAACTCGTTCGGTACTTCCCCAAGGCCCTGCGGGACGCCTATCCGGACGCGATCGCCAGCCACAAGCTGCGGCGCGAGATCGTGGCGACCCAGCTCGCCAACGCGATCGTCAACCGCGGCGGCCCGGCGCTGGTGCCCGTGCTGGCAGCCCTGACCCGCTCGGATGCTCCGGCCATTGCCGCGGCCTACGCCATCGCCCGCGACTCCTTCGACCTGATCGCCCTCAACGGCGAGATCGACGCGCTCGATGCCAAGATCCCCGGCAAGACGCAGCTCGGCCTCTACGGCGCGGCCCAGGAACTGGTCACCAACCGGATGGGCTGGTTCCTGCGTCGGGCAGTCGCCAAGCCCGGCACGATCGAACAGACGATCGCCCGCTATGCCAAGGGCGTGAAGGAGCTGTCGGAGGAACTCGGCGTCCTGTTGCCCGAGGCCGCCTCGCAGGCGCGGCTGGCCCGGATCGCCGTGCTGACGTCGGAAGGCGTGCCGGAGGTGCTCGCCACCCGCGTCGCCAGCCTGCCCGCGCTGGCGGAGGCGACGGATATCGTCGACATCGCAGAGCGCAGCAAGCGCAAGATCGGCGACGTCGCGCGCATCCATTTCGGCATCGACGCGCTGTTCGGCCTTTCGAGCCTGAAAGCGGCGGCCGCTGCCGTGCCGGCGACGGACGATTATGAGCGCCTGGCCCGCGAGCGAGCCCTCGAGACGCTCGACGACGCGCATTCTGCCCTGACCCAGGAGGCTTCCGCCTCCGGCAAGGGCGAGGGCACGCTCGAGAGCTGGCTGGCCGAGCGCGGCGAGGAAGCGGAGCGGACCCGTACGACCGTCAACGCTATCGTGAGCTCCGGCCTCACCCTGCCGAAGCTGATGGTGGCCGCCGGCATGCTGGCCGATCTGCCGCGCAAGCGCAGCTGAACCGGACGAAAACAATGACCGAAGCCGATAACAGCACCCGCATCGATCCCAAGCTGCTCGAAATCCTGGTCTGTCCGCTGACCAAGGCGACACTTGAGTACGATGCGGCAAAGCAGGAGCTGATCAGCCGGGCCGCGAAGCTGGCCTATCCGATCCGCGACGGCATCCCGATCATGCTGCCGGAAGAAGCCCGGCAGCTGGAGGACTGAGGCCAGCCTTCGGTCCGGTCGCCATCGTCATGGTCGGGCTTGTCCCGACCATCGCTGTCTCTGCGCCGGGGCGGAAGTATGCGTTCGAGGCATGGATTCTCGCCACAAGGACGAGCATGACACGTGGCGGCTACAGCGCCTCTCCCCGCAGCAGCCGCGGCGGCGCTCCGGCGACGCCCGCCGCCTCGCGGATGAAGAAGCGCTTCAGTCCTGGCAGCCGATCGACGATTCCCAGGCCGAAATCACGCGCGAGCCGGATCGGCGTCGCGTCGTTCGAGAACAGCCGGTTCAGCCCGTCGGTGACCGCTCCCATCGCGACCGTGTCGAAGCGGCGCGCCTTCTCGTAGCCCTCCAGCACATCGAGCGAGCCGGGGTCGAGCCCCAGCCGGGCTGCATCGACGATCGCTTCGGCCA
>NZ_JBIWYK010000026.1:0-14801 GCF_044752385.1 Allobosea sp. CER48
TTAACGCCCGCCGCCCTGGATTAAGGACCGGTTCACCACCCCGCCAAAGTTAATCCAGCTGTGGCGGCCGGGGCGCAGTCGGTTGAGAAACCGTTCACCAAACGCTTCGCATTTGATGGGGATGCGACCCGCAAAACTTGCCCTCATCGCTCTCGGCCTGGTCGGTGCCGCCGGCCTGGCCGGCTGCGGCAAATTTCAGAAGCCGCAGCGCGCTCCCTGGCGCGACCAGGCGGAAGCGACCTGCATGGCCTCGGGCCAGGTGCAGATCTCGAGCTATGTCAGCTTGCGCGGCAAGGCGATCGACGGCCCCGGCGTCTGCGGCATGCAGCAGCCGCTGAAGGTCACGGCTCTTCAGAATGGCAGCGTCAGCCTGACGAGCCCTGCCCTGCTCGCCTGCCCGGTCGTGGCGACGACAGACCAATGGTTCGCGGAGGTCGTTCAGCCGGCGGCCATGAACATCCTCGGCGCGCAGGTGATCGAAATCCGGTCCGGTTCCTATTCCTGCCGCTCCATGAACAACGGCACGTACACGACCCGCACTTCGGAGCATGCCTACGGCAATGCCGTGGACGTCTTCTCCTTCCGGCTGAACGACAACCGCGTCGTCACGGTCAAGGACGGCTGGCGCGGCTCGCCGGAGGAACAGAACTTCCTACGCGAGATCTTCGTTGGCGCCTGCACCTATTTCGGCACCGTTCTCGGCCCTGGCGCCGATCCGATGCACTACGATCACCTGCACATAGACCTCGCCCGCCACGCGAAGGGCAGGCACATCTGCAAGCCGATCATCAAGTACACGCCGAACTACAACCTGCCGCCACCCGACCCGGCCCGGCCCTATTCCTCGGCACAGAACGCGCCCGTGCCGCAACGTGGCAATGCACCGGCCGCCGCGGCCTATGCAGGCGGCCCCCTGCTGCGCCAGCCGAGCGACGGCCTGCGCCCGCCAGGGGCCGTGCAGGGCGGCTACCCCGTCGCGAACAATGCGCGGGGCCAGGACCACAGCCTCGACGCACAGCAGCGTTTCCTCGACCAGTACGACGCGCGACAGCGGCAAGGACGCTTCCAGCCGCAACCGCTGCCGAGCGAAACGCGCGGACCGCTCGCGCTACCCGGCGCGGTCGAGCCTTCCGAGGAGGAGACCGCGTTCGGGGATGGCGGAGGATCGGGCGTCATGGACCAGCAGGGTTCGGAAGAGGCGCTGCCGATCAACCCTGCACGCGACCCCTTCGCCTATAGCTCGGGCAGCACGCAGCGGCGGCGCTGAAGCACTGCCTCAGCGCGAGACGAGCACCTGCCGGCACTCCGGCGGCAGGGCATCGAGCGACATCGGCGGCTTGGGCTTCGGCTTCGGACCCGGCTTCGGCTTGGGCGGATTGAAGATCGCCTGATGCTGCCGCTCGACCCAACCGCTCAGCTCCGAGCCGCAGCCGTCGCCGAAATTCGGCGGTTCCTGACCCTGGCAGCTCGCCATCCCGGCCGGGCAGGCCATCCGGATGTGAAAGTGATAGTTGTGGCCCCAGATCGGCCTCACCTTCTCCAGCCAGCTCTTGTCCGCCCCGGCCTCGCGGCAGAGCGCGACCTTGAGCGCCGGATTGACGAAGATGCGCTCGACGCGCGGCTCGGCCGCGACGGCCTTGATCAGCCGCGTATGGGCCGGGGTCCAGTTGCGCGGATCGACGTCGCGCCAGTCGGCGCGGGCCATGTTGACCGCCGACATGTTCTCGCGCTCGTCCCGGTCGAGGCGGCCCTTCGGCATCGGCGTCAGCCAGACATCGGCATCGAGCCCGATCTGGTGAGAGGCGTGGCCGGTCAGCATCGGGCCGCCGCGCGGCTGCGACATGTCACCAACCAGGAGACCGGGCCAGCCGGTGATGCGGGGCACGTCGCGGGCGAGCTTCTCCAGATAGTCGATCAGGATGGGGTGGCCCCAGTTGCGGTTGCGGTTGAGGCGCATCACCTGCCAGCTCGGCCCGTCGATCGGCAGGGCCTCGCCGCCAGCGAGGCAACCACGCGCGTAGGAGCCGATGGCGCGCGCCTCCATGCTCGCCGGGGTCGCTTTCTGGCCGAATAGCGCGCGGGCGGCATCGGGATAGGCGGCGATGTTGGCGGCGCGCGTCTTCGCCTCCTGATCGGCAGTCGACTGGGCGAAGGCTGCCGCCGGCAGTAGCGCCAGCGGTGTGAGGATGACGGCGATTCGAGAATTCTTGCGCATCGCGGCAGATTCGCCGTTGCCGCTCGCCTCGGTCAAGCGCGATGGCTGGACAAGCGGCGTGGCGAATTGCAGCCTTGGCAAAAGGCGACACAGAGCGCCCTTCCGGGGAGGACCATAGATGACGAGCCCTATCGACCGCCGCGCGCTTCTGGCCGGAACCGGCGCCCTTCTCGCCGCGCCGACCGCGGGCCTCGGCCAGCAGCCCTGGCCCCAAGGGAAGGTGCTCAAGCTCGTGGTGCCCTTCCCGCCGGCCGGCGCGACCGATGTGCTCGGCCGCCTCGTCGCCGACAAGCTGGGCCAGATCTGGGGCACCAACATCGTCGTCGAGAATCGCGCGGGAGCGGGCGGCAATATCGGCACCGACGCCGTCGCCAAGGCCGAGCCGAATGGCGACACCTTCATGATCGTCTCGGTCGGCCTGGCGACCAACCAGTATCTCTATGCCAAGCTGAACTACGACCCGGTCAAGGATCTCGCGCCGATCACCATGGTGGCGATGGTGCCGAACCTGCTCGTCGTCTCGAACCAACTGCCGGTCAAGGACGTCGCCGAGCTCGTCGCCTATGCCAGGGCCAATCCGGGCAAGCTGACCTATGGCTCCTCCGGCATCGGCACGTCCGTCCATCTCTCGGGCGAACTCTTCCAGAAGCTCACCGGCACCAGGATGGTGCACGTGCCCTATCGCGGGACCGCGCAGGCGGCACAGGACCTGATGACCGGGCGCATAGACCTGATCTTCGACAACATCCCGCAAGCGCTCCCGCATGTCCGGGCCGGCACGATCCGCGGGCTGGGCATCACGACGGCCAAGCGCGCGCCGACGGCGCCGGAGTTCCCACCCATTGCGGAGACTGTGCCGGGCTTCGACGTCTCGTCCTGGTTCGCACTGTTCGCTCCGGCGAAAACTCCGCCTGCCATCATCGCGAAGATCCAGGCCGACACGAAAGCGGCAATCGCCGACCCCGCCGTCAAGGCCAAGATGGAGCTCCTCGCCGCCGAGCCCGCCGGCTGGAGCCAGGCCGAGCTCGCGAGCTTCCTGCAAGCCGAAATGAAGAAATGGGGCGACCTCATCCGGGACGCCGGCATCAAGGCCGAATGAGCCTCGGCCGCCACGGACGGAACCGCCGGTTTCCGGACGGCGTTTCCCGCTAGACCGCGCCTCGCGAGGGCGCCGCTCTATGGGAGATTGCCATGTCCACGGTTCTGATCGTCCTGCTTGTGATCCTGCTGCTCGGCGGCGGCGGTTATTACGGCCACCGCAGCTACGGCACCGCCGGCCTCGGCGGCGTGCTCGGCCTCGTCCTCGTCATCGTGCTGATCCTGTGGCTGCTCGGAGCCATCGGTCGCGCGCCGATCGCCTAACTCAGCTCTATTGGTCGTTGCGGAACAGAGGACCGACGCGTCAGGCGCGATTGTCCCAGACCGCAACGGCAGCGGCGAGGTCCTCCAGCGCGACTCCGACCGACTTGAACAGTGTGATGCCGCCGCCCTCGACCCGGCCTTCCATACGGCCGTGGCAGAGGTCGGCGAGCGTCCCGGCCACCTTGTCGGCGCTATAGCTGCCCTCCGCGATCGCCACCGCAACATCGCCGCCCTCGTCGATCGCCTTGCTGGAGTCGACGACGACACGGGCGCGATGCAGGGCATCGGTATCGGCCTCGCGCATCTGCATGGTGAAACCGCCGATCAGGTCGAGATGGGCCTCGCGCTTCAGCCAATGGCCGTGGATCAGCGGCTCGGTCGCGTTGGTGGCGCAGGAGATGATGTCTGCCGTACGCGCCTCGCCTTCTAGGTCGGTCGTGGCACGGGCCGCGATGCCCTCCTCAGCCAGCTCGGCGACGACGGTCTCGGCCGCTTCGGGGCGGCGAGCCCAGATCGCGATCTCCGTCAGCGGACGCACCGCGCGATGCGCCTTGATGATGAAGGGCGCGAGCGCGCCGGCGCCAACCATCAGCATGTGGCTGGCCTCGGGATTGGACATGTAACGCGACGCGAGCGCCGATGCAGCGGCAGTGCGCCACGTCGTCAGACGGTTGCCGTCCATAACGGCGAGCGGCTTGCCGGTCTCGCCATCCATCAGCAGATAGGCGCCCATCACGCCCGGCAGGTTGCGGCGGCCATTGCCGAAGAAGACCGAGACGATCTTGGTGCCGATATAGGGCTTGTCGACCTCCGGCCCGCTCCAGGCCGGCATGGTCAACAGGATGGCGCTTTCCTCGCCTGGCCGCTCGATAGCGTACTGGCCGCGCTTGGGGGCCAGGACCTCGCTGCGGAAGGCGTCGTCGAGAATGTCGATCAGGGAGGGATAGCTCAGGGCCGCGTCGATCTCGGCCACGTCGAAAAGGCGCATCAATTACGTCCGCTGGTCAGGGCCGGCAGGGCAGAATCGGGAACGGCGGAACGGAGAGCCTGCGTTTCCGAGCGCAAGACCTCGACTTCGCGGCGGTTGCGGCGAGCGGCCTTGCGATACTTGCCCTGGGCGACCCACGAAGCCAGGCCACCGACGAGAACGCCGACGGCAATCGCCGCCAGCACCACGGCAAAAAGCGGCAGTTCGTGGGACAGCGTCGGCAGGTCGCGACTGAAGGGATCGAGCGAAACACGCACGGGCGCGCGGTTCGCCACCGAGAACAGCACGATCAGCAATGCGATCGGGACAAGCACCAATGCCTTCAGAAAGGCCTTCATCGCGTTCTCCGTGCGGGCAGGAACCAGCCTTCGGCTCAGCCGCCCTTGCCGTTGAGGCGCAGCCGCAGCTCCTTGCCCGTCTTGAAGACGGGGACGAACTTCTCCTCGACCTCGACCGCATCGCCCGTGCGGGGGTTGCGGCCGACACGAGCCGAGCGCGCCTTGCGCGAAAATGCGCCGAAGCCGCGCAGCTCCACCCTGTCACCGCGCTCCAGAGCTTTCACGATCTCGTCCAGGATGGCCGAGACGATGTTCTCGATGTCGCGCTGATAAAGGTGGGTGTTCTGATCAGCGATCCGCTGAACGAGTTCGGACTTAATCATCGCCGGAGTATAACCATTTGTATCAACATCATTTTTCAGCGGCAGGCTGCCAGAGCGCCAAGGGCGCGTCAAGCCGCAAGCCGACCGGCTGGTCTGCCGCCCGCGCGATGGTCACCGCCAGGGCCTCAAGCCCGGCTGCACGCGCCATCGCCTCGGCAAAGCTCCACAGGCCGAAGGAGGAGGATTCGCTTCGGCGGCGCCAGTCACGCACCTTGAGATCCTTGGTGACGCCCTTCTCGCGTTCGAGCCATGCGATCGCCTCAGGCTCCCCGCCGATCTGGTCGACCAGCTTCAGCCCGAGTGCCTGACGGCCGGAATGGACACGTCCGTCCGAGACGGTCGCCACCTCACCCTCGACAAGGTGGCGGCGATCACGAACCATGTCCTTGAACCATGCATAATTGTCGTTGACGACGCGCTGGAGCGCATCCCGCGCCTCAGGCGAAGTCGGCTCGAAGCCGTTCGGCGCGGCCTTCAGCGGGCTGGACTTGATCGACTCGACCTTGACGCCGACCGTGTCGAGCAGGTTCGAGACGTTGGGGAACTGGAAGAGCACGCCGATCGAGCCGACGAGCGAGGTCTGGCGCGCGACGATGCGATCCGCGCCCATCGCGGCGATATAGCCGCCGGAGGCGGCGACGCCGTCGACGACCGTGACCATCGGCTTCTTGGCCGCGAGCTGGCGCAACGCCGTGTGCAGCGCCTCCGAGCCCGAGGTCGTCCCCCCCGGGCTGTCCACCCGGAGCACCACGGCCGATACCGCATTGCTGTCCTCGACCGACTTGATCATGTCGAGCGTGCGGCGATCGCCGGAAATGAAACCGGACACGGTGATACGCGCGATATGGGCGCTCGAGAGGCTCGCAGGATTGTCGCCCTTCCAGGCGAGGCCACCGATGACCGCCGCAACGATCACACCGAGCACGGCAAGCACGCGCCAGAGCGTCAGCTTGCGCCGCAGGCTGCGGCGATCTGCGAGCAAATCGGCATCGGACGACATCGGGCACTCCTGGCGGCTGCGGGTCCGTGATGTAGACCCGCAGCGTCAGCCGGGCAAGGCGCGCGGCGCAATGTCAGGCCGCGACCGAGGCGCGCGCCCGGTCGAGCGCGAGAAGGGCAAGCCCGCTCGCCACCGACCGGAAGGCATCGCCGATATGCACCTTCCCCGTGCCGAAGCGGCGATCGAACAGGCTCCGCACCGCCGGGACATAGGAGGTGCCGCCGGTCATGAACACCGCCTCGATGCGATCCCCGCCAAGCCCGGCTTCGGCGAGGGCGCGGTCGAGCGCGGCTTCGATCGCGCCGACATCCTCCGCGATCCAGCGCTCGAAATCGGCCCGCCGGATCGGCTTCTCGATGTCGACGCCCATCTGGCTGAACTTGAGCGTCGTGGACTCGTTGTCGGAGAGCGCGACCTTGGTGGCCGACACGGCACGGTAGAGCTCGTAGCCGAGATCGTATTCGATGACCGTCAGCAAATCCTCGAGCTTGGCGGGCTCGACCGCTTCCCGGATCAGCGCATTGAGCTCGGCCATCGTCTCGCGGCTCTTCATCAGCGAGAGCTTGTGCCACTGGGCGAAGGCGGCGTGATAATGCGCCGGAACCGGCAGCAGCTTCCCGAATGAACGGTAATCCGTGCCCCTGCCGAGCGCCGGCGAAACGGCGTGCTCGATGATGCGGTAGTCGAAGGTGTCGCCGGCGACGCCGACACCGGCATGGGAAAGCGGGATCGCTTCCAGGCGACCATGCTCGCCAGGTTCGAAGCGCATCACCGAGAAGTCGCTGGTGCCGCCGCCGAAGTCGGCGACGAGCATGGTCTGCGGCTCCTTCAGGTCGCGCGCATACCAGTAGGCGGCGCCCAGCGGCTCATAGGCGAAAGCGACCTGCTCCATCCCGGCCTTGCCGTAGGAGGCCTTCAGGCGGCCGACCGCGAGTTCCTCGTCAGGCCTTTCGCCGGCGAAGACGACCGGCCGGCCGGAGATCAGCGGCAGTTCGTCATGCCCGTCGAGATCGGCCGTGAGGTCCGAGAGGAAGACGCCGATCAGGTCTTCCAGCCGGAAGAGCTTGCCGAACAGCCGGGTCTCCTGGAAGGCGCGGCTGGAGAGATGCGTCTTGAGCGACTGCAGGAAGCGGTGCTCGGTCGTCATGCCCAGCGCCATGTCGAGAGCGTCGGGACCGCTGACATGCGTGATGCGGGTCTCCGGCGGGCGCCCCTCGCGCCAGAACATCAGCGCCGAGCGATAGGCATCGACCGCGCCCTGCTTGGTGGCGAAGGAACGTGTCATGACCGAACCGTCCGCTCCCGCCAGCGCGACGACGCTGTTGGTGGTGCCGAAGTCGATGCCGATGGCGGCGGGGGTCATGTCGCGTCTCCTTGCTGCGAAACAAAAGCCCGCGCGGATTGCTCCGCGCGGGCCGAATTCGAAGGCCGGCCGCTGACGCGGCCGAAACCTCACTTCTTGTCGCTGGCCTTCTTGAGCGCAGCGCCCAGGATGTCGCCGAGCGAGGCGCCGGAGTCGGCGGAGCCGTACTGGGCCATCGCCTCCTTCTCCTCGGCCATCTCCAGAGCCTTGATCGAGACCTGGATCTTGCGGGCCTTCTTGTCGAAGAGCACGACGCGGGCGTCGATGCGCTCGCCGGCCGCGAAGCGCTCGGGGCGCTGCTCGGAGCGATCGCGGGCCAGCTCGGCGCGCTTGATGAAGGTCATCATGTCGGTGTCGGCGATCTTCACGTCGAGACCCGACTCCTTCACCTCGACCACCTCACAGGTGACGATCTGACCCTTCTTGAACTCGCCGGCATCCACGAAGGGATCGCCGCCGAGCTGCTTCAGGCCGAGCGAGATACGCTCCTTCTCGACGTCCACATCGAGAACGACGGCCTGCAGGACGTCGCCCTTCTTGTATTCCTCGATGACCTGCTCGCCCGGACGGTTCCAGTCGAGATCCGAGAGATGGATCATGCCGTCGATGTCGCCTTCCAGGCCCAGGAACAGACCGAACTCGGTCTTGTTCTTGACCTCGCCCTCGACCGTCGAACCCGCCGGGTGCTGCTCCGCGAAGAGCTCCCACGGGTTGCGCAGGGTCTGCTTGAGGCCGAGCGAGATGCGGCGCTTGACCGGATCGACCTCGAGGATCGCAACGTCGACTTCCTGCGAGGTCGAGACGATCTTGCCGGGGTGGACGTTCTTCTTGGTCCAGGACATCTCGGAGACGTGGATCAGGCCTTCGATGCCCGGCTCCACCTCGACGAACGCGCCGTAGTCCGTGATGTTGGTCACGCGGCCCTTGAGACGGGTGCCGACCGGGTAACGCTCGGCGATGCCATCCCACGGATCGGCCAGCAGCTGCTTGATGCCGAGCGAGATGCGGTGCGTGTCCTGGTTGATCTTGATGATCTTGACCTTGACCGTCTGGCCGATGGTCACGACCTCGGACGGGTGGTTCACGCGGCGCCACGCCATGTCGGTGACGTGCAGCAGGCCGTCGATACCGCCGAGGTCGACGAACGCGCCGTACTCGGTGATGTTCTTGACGACGCCGTCGATGACCTGGCCCTCTTCGAGCGAGGCGACGAGCTCGGAACGAGCCTCGGCGCGGGTCTCTTCGAGGACGGTGCGGCGCGACACGACGATGTTGCCGCGGCGGCGATCCATCTTGAGGATCTCGAAGGGCTGCGGCTGGCCCATCAGCGGGCCGACGTCGCGGATCGGGCGGATGTCGACCTGCGAACGCGGCAGGAAGGCCACGGCGCCGTCAAGATCGACGGTGTAGCCGCCCTTGACGGTGTTGAAGATCATGCCGGTGACCTTCTCGCGGGCCTCGAAGGCCTTCTCGAGCTTGACCCAGCTCTCTTCGCGGCGAGCCTTGTCGCGCGAGATGACGGCTTCGCCGAGCGCGTTCTCGATCCGGTCGAGATAGACCTCGACCTCATCGCCGACGTTCAGCTCCTGCTCACGGCCGGGGCCGGTGAATTCCTTGAGCGCGACGCGACCTTCGGTCTTCAGACCGACGTCGATGATCGCCATGTCCTTCTCAATGGCAACGACCTTGCCCTTGATGACGGTACCTTCCATCGCCTCGTTGCGGGCGAAGGACTCTTCGAGGAGGGCGGCGAAATCTTCGCGGCCCGCGCTGTAGCTCTCAACTGCAGACATGTAATCTCCTGGGTGCCGGCCGCGTATCCCGCGGATGTCCGGCATAGGCGCCTTGGCTGGTGTTGCACTCCGGATCGCAGCCGTCGGCTCCTCCTCTCGGAGGAATCCTGCCCCGACGAATCGGGGCCGGAGGCGCCATGGCCGCCGGCTCGGTCCGTATCCAGAAGGCCGGTCTCCAGCACGAAACGGGAGCAGGTCCCGAAGACCGCCCCCGGCGCATGATCGATCACGGCCCTTCGGACAAGCGCGATGTAATGCACTCCCGCGTCCAGAGCAAGCTTTCCGCGACTTTTCCGGCGCCGCCGGCCATGCCAGTGTGCGGTTTCAGGGCAGGTACAAGGGGAGCTTTGCATGGGCTGGGTCATTCTCGGGCTGATCGCAGCCCTCATCGTCTATGCGATCATGACCTATAACGGGCTGGTCGCCATGAGGCAGCGCGTCAACCAGGCCTTCGCCGACATCGACGTCCAGCTCAAGCAGCGGCACGACCTGATCCCGAACCTGGTCGAGACCGTGAAAGGTTATGCCACCCATGAGAAATCGACGCTCGACGCCGTGATCGCCGCCCGCAACGCGGCGCAGGGTGCCAGCGGCGTGCATGACAAGGCGGCCGCCGAGCAGCAGCTTTCGGGCGCGGTCGGGCGCCTGCTCGCGCTCGGCGAGGCCTATCCGGACCTCAAGGCGAGCTCCAATTTTCAGCAGCTGCAGGTCGATCTCGGCAATGTCGAGGACAAGCTCGCGGCAGCCCGGCGCTTCTTCAACAATGCGGTCGGCGAGTTCAACGCCGCTATCCAGGCCTTTCCGGCCATGCTGTTCGCCCCGCAGATGGGCTTCACGCAGCGCGAGTTCTTCGATGTCGGCGAGCAGACCCGCGCCCAGATCGAGACCGCGCCCAGCGTGAAGTTCTAGCGGGAGGCCGCCTGCCGCAGGGGAGCGCCGGCGATGGCTCAGGCCTTCGGGCTCTACACGCATCAGCGCAACAACCGGATCAGGTCGAACTTCCTGATCGCCGGGCTCTTCCTGCTCGTCTATCTCACCACCTGGGGGCTTCTGCTGGTCGCCTATGGCTATGGCGGCGTGCCTCGCGGACAGACGGCCTTCGGCGAGGCCAACCGCATCTTCCGTTCTTGGTTTCCCTTCATCACGCTGGCGACGGTCCTGTGGGTCTTCGTCGGCTTCCGGATCAATGTGGCGCTGATCGGCGCGGTCACGGGGGCAAAGGGCATCACTCGGCAGGACAATCCCAAGCTCTACCGGATGCTGGAGAATCTCTGCATCTCGCGCGGCCTGCCGATGCCGAAACTCGCGATCGTCGAAAGCGACGCGCTCAACGCCTTCGCCAGTGGCGTCAACGACAAGCAGTTCACTGTCAGCGTGACCAGCGGCCTCCTCGCCCAGCTCAACGATGCCGAGATCGAGGCCGTGCTCGCGCACGAGCTGACCCATATTCGCAATGGCGACGTTCGGCTGATGGTCGTCGCGGTGGTGATCGCCGGCGTCATCTCCTTCATCGGCGAGCTGATGTTCCGCGGACTGGGCCGCCGCAGCATCCGCGTTTCATCCGACGATGCGAAGAAGGGCAACGGGCTCGCCATCGTAGTCGGCATCGCCGTGATCGCCATTTCCTGGTTCCTGGCGATCGTCATCCGCCTCTCGCTTTCGCGGTCGCGCGAATACCTTGCCGATGCGGGCGCCGTCGAATTGACCAAGAACCCGGATGCGATGATCTCCGCCCTGCTCAGGATTTCCGGCCGGGCCGATATCGCAGACGTTCCCTCGGGTGTGATGGACATGTGCTTCGAGAACGATCCGGACGATTTCGCCGATCTGTTCTCGACCCATCCCTCCGTCACCAAGCGCGTGCAGGCGCTGATCGAGACCGCGGGCGGGCGCATGCCCGCGATGCCGCCGCATCCGCCCAAGATCGGCCAACGCCAGGACCTGCCGACGATGGTCGAGGAAACCGCCGCGCGCGGCCCCTGGTCGCGCCCGCCACAGGCACCCGGCCCGGGCTGATCAGGCCGCGACCAGCTTCGCGGGATCGATCTCGAACACGAGCGGATAGAACGTACTCCACCGGTTCCAGCGCTGCGTCCCGGCCTCGCTGACCGCCCAGAGCCTGCCGTCCGCGGCAAATCCGAGATCCTCGATCCCGCCGGGAGCCGGGTAACGTGCGATCACCGCGCCGGTGCGGCTGTCGAGCTTCGACAGGAAGGCCGGACGATTGCCGGCGCTCTGGGATATCCAGATCGCGCCGTCGCCTCCCAGGGCCGCGCCCTGCGCCAGCAGCGGCAGCGGGACCGTCACCTGCGCATCGGCCGGGCCGACCGGAGCCTCGGCGCCGGACAGGATACGGGCCACAGGAACGGCGTGGAGGCTCGGCGCGCCGTCACGGCGGAACGGCCCGAACCACAGATTGTCGCCGGAAGCAGCGAGGAAGGACGGCCCCATCATCTTGTCGACGCGGGTTTCCTTCAGGGGCACACACTCGCCATTGCGGCAGGATTCCTTGAAATCGAGCGCGAGAAGCCGCCCGGAATTGGCGACGAACAATGTCTCGCCGACCATGGCGAGGCCACCCGGATGGCCATAGGTCGCCGGCAGAGCGAAGCCGCCGAGCAACCGGCCGTCACCGCGCGAGACGCGAAAGACCCGGGCCGGCCCGTTGTCCTGGTCTCGGTCGCTGCTGCGATAGGCGGCAATCAGGATCTCGTCCCGATGGACCGTGAGCCCCTGCGGCACATAGCCCTCGTTCAGGCCGGGCGACCAGTAGCGGCGACGGATCGCAGCCTCGTTCGGCACAGCGGTGAGCTCGCGCATATCGTAATTCGGAGCCTCGCCCGGCAGGACAGGGCGAGCGAACGCGGCGGGCGCCAGGCATAGGCCGAGCCCGGCAGTCAGCATGCTGCGGCGATCGACGATCACGGTTTCAGCGCCCGTCCTGCGCCCATTCGAGGGCTTCCTCGAGGCGATCATCGCCCCAGAAGAGCTCGCCGTCACCGGCGACGAAGCAGGGCGCGCCGAAGATGCCGATCGATTTGGCGTACTCGATCTCCGCGCGCAGCCGCCCCTTGACCTCCTCGCTGCGCGACAGCGGAATCGCGACATGCGGTTCGATGCCCGCCTCCCGCAGCGCCGACGTCTGCACCGCTTCCTCGGCGATATTCCTGCCTTCGCAGAACTGGGCCCTGAACAGCGCCTTCGAGAAAACCGGCGTCCAGCCGCCGTCCCGGCCCGCCAGGGCCAGCCGCGCGGCCGTCAGCGAATTCTGGGGAAAATTGTCCGGCCTGACGAAGTTGAGGCCCTGGCGGCGCGCCCGGCGCTCCGTGTCGCGCCACATGTATCGGCCCTTGCTCGGATAGAGTGCAAAGGGCGAGGTATTCAGACCCTGAGCGGCAAAGATCGGCCCGAGCAGGAAAGGCCGCCAACGCAAGGTGACGCCAGCCTCTTCGGCCAGCTTCTCGATTCTGAGGGCGCTCAGGCAGGAATAGGGCGACGCGAACTCATACCAAAAGTCCAGAACGGGACGATTAGGCATTCAGCCTCCGAACAGGTCGTCATCATCTCGTGTCGCGCGCCAGCGAGCCTGAACCCTCCGGAGCACGACCGCAAGCGCCGCGAACAGGCGCTCTCGGGAAAGGGGACGACGCCGTCGCCAGCGCCGACCCATCACGGGACGACGCGGGATCGATCAGAAGGTTCCGATTGCTTCGCCCCGAACCCTGCGATAGTGCGCCATTGCGTCCGAAACGCGGCCTGCAGGCCGCCAGCAGGAAATTGATCAGATGGCTGACAGCAGCGTGAAGAAGGTCGTTCTCGCCTATTCCGGCGGACTCGACACCTCGATCATCCTCAAATGGCTGCAGACCACCTATCGATGCGAGGTGGTGACCTTTACCGCCGATCTCGGCCAGGGCGAGGAGCTCGGCCCGGCGCGCGACAAGGCTCTGCTGCTCGGCATCAAGCCCGAAAACATCTACATCGAGGACCTGCGCGAGGAATTCGTGCGCGACTACGTCTTCCCGATGTTCCGGGCCAATGCCGCCTATGAGGGCGTCTATCTCCTGGGCACCTCGATCGCGCGTCCGCTGATCGCCAAGAAGCTGATCGAGATCGCCGAGAAGACCGGCGCCGACGCCGTCTCTCACGGCGCCACCGGCAAGGGCAACGACCAGGTTCGCTTCGAGCTCACCGCCTATGCGCTGAAGCCCGACGTCGTCGTGATCGCGCCCTGGCGCGAATGGGACCTGCGCTCGCGCGAGCAGCTGATCGCCTTCGCCGAGCAGCACCAGATCCCGATCGCCAAGAACAAGCGCGGCGAAGCACCGTTCTCGGTCGACGCCAACCTGCTGCACGCCTCGTCGGAAGGCCGCGTGCTGGAAGATCCGGCGGTCGAAGTTCCGGACTACGTCTACTCGCGGACCATCTCGCCGGAAGACGCGCCGGACAAGCCGACCATCGTCACGGTCTCCTTCGAGAAGGGCGATGCGGTCGCGATCGACGGCGAAAAGCTGTCACCGGCGACGCTGCTCGCCAAGCTCAACGACCTCGGCCGGGACAACGGTATCGGCCGGCTCGACCTCGTCGAGAACCGCTTCGTCGGCATGAAAAGCCGCGGCATGTACGAGACGCCCGGCGGCACGATCCTGCATGCGGCGCATCGCGCGATCGAGTCTATCACGCTCGACCGCGGCGCCGCGCATCTCAAGGATGAGATCATGCCGAAATATGCGGAGCTCATCTACAATGGCTTCTGGTTCTCACCGGAGCGCGAGATGCTGCAGGCGCTGATCGACAAGAGCCAGGAGTTTGTTACCGGCGACGTACGCCTCAAGCTCTACAAGGGCGGAGTCCACGTCATCGGCCGTTCGAGCGACTACTCGCTCTACGACCAGGATCTCGTCACGTTCGAGGAAGGCGCTGTGGCCTACGATCATCGCGACGCGGCGGGCTTCATCAAGCTCAACGCGTTGCGCCTGCGCACGCTCGGCCAGCGCAAGAAGAAGCTCGGCCTCTGAGCGCATGCCGATAGCTAGGGCCGGCCTAAGCTGAACCTCCTACGAAAGCCCGCCTCATCGGCGGGCTTTCCCGCTTTTGAACCAGCCGCGCCTTCAGGCGCCGCGCCGAAGAGCGCGCGGGCCAGTCCGATGCGCTGGCGCTGCCCCCCCGAGAGCTTGTTGCCATCGCGGCCGATTTCCGTCTCGTAGCCGTTCGGCAATCCCAGGATCATCCGATGGGCGTTGGCCTGCCGGGCGGCGCAAATCACATCGTCATCGGTGGCGGTCTCGTCGAACCCGGCGATCGCCTCTGCCACCGTGCCGCCCAGCAACTCGACATCCTGCGGCAGGTAGCCGACATATTGTCCGAGCTGATCGGGATCCCAATGGTCAAGTGAAGCCCCGTCCAGGCGGATCGTGCC
>NZ_JBIWYK010000027.1:0-14726 GCF_044752385.1 Allobosea sp. CER48
GGTGCGGCCTGCTGCCGTCAGAATTCCGTGAGTATCGTTGAAGGGCGCCCCGGTGCCGCCCGAGTGAGGTTTCGAGCATGACCATCCGTTTTCATCGCGGCGACCTGCCTGACGGCTACGAGGCCGGATCGAGCGTCGCGATCGACACCGAGACGCTCGGCCTCAACCCGCATCGTGACCGGCTCTGCGTGGTCCAGCTTTCGCGCGGCGACGGAACCGCCGACGTCGTCCAGATCCCGAAGGATGGCGAACGGCCGAAGAACCTGATCCGCCTGCTCGAAGACCCGGCCGTGCTGAAGCTCTTCCACTTCGCGCGCTTCGATGTCGCCGTGCTGCGCCATGCCTTCGGCGTGGTCACCGCTCCGGTGTACTGCACCAAGATCGCCTCGAAGCTGACGCGCACCTATACCGATCGGCACGGGCTGAAGGATCTGGTGCGCGAACTGCTCGGCGTCGAGCTTTCGAAGCAGCAGCAATCCTCCGACTGGGGGGCGGACACGCTGAGCGAGGCGCAGCTCGCCTATGCCGCCTCCGATGTGCTGCATCTGCACGCGCTCCATGCGAAGCTCGAGGCGATGCTGGCGCGCGAGGGGCGCGGCGATCTTGCCCAGGCCTGTTTCCGTTTCCTGCCCTATCGCGCCGAGCTCGATCTTGCCGGTTGGAGCGAGACCGACATTTTCGCTCACACTTGACAATTTCTAAGGCTTCTTGCGTCAGTCTGCCCCGAAGACGTGGCGCAAGGGGCGCTCTCGTCTGATCTGGAGCGAGCGGCGCGGGGGCGCGTTGCGGTTCGCCCGGCGACACAAAAAGGCCGTGAGCGGCTGCCATTGCGCGGGGCATGACTGTGGCAATCACCTTCGACGATCCGGCAGGAAGGATTTCCGCGCAGGATTTGCGCCGTCGCGCGGCTTTCGGCGCAGCGCGGCGCCATACCAGGATCGTCCAGGTCCTGCGCAAGGTGATCCCGCTTGCCGCGGTCGTGCTCGTGCTGGCGCTGGTCGTCGTTCCCTTCCTCAACCCGCTCGGCGGCAAGCTCGCCAATGTCTCGGTCAGTTCCGTCGGAATCACCGGTGGCAAGGTCAGGATGGAGACGCCGAAGCTATCCGGCTACCGCAAGGACAACCGCCCCTATCAGGTCACGGCGGAGAACGCCTTCCAGGAGATCAAGAATCCGACGCAGATCGAGCTCCAGACCCTGACCGCCCGCATCCAGATGGAACGCGAGGGCTGGGTGACGGTCAATGCCAAGACCGGCCTGTTCGATACGCAGAAGGAGAAGCTTCGGCTGGTCGACCAGGTGAAAATCCGGACCGAGAGCGGCTACGAAATGCACATGAAGACGGCCGATGTCGACTTCAAATCCGGCGCAGTCGTCTCCAAGGATCCGGTCAACGTCAATCTCGGCGAGACGTCGATCGACGCCAACACGCTTGACGTGAAGAACAATGGCGAGTTGATCGCGTTCGAGGGGCGGGTTCGGGTCTTCATCCGGAACGCGCCTAAAGGTACCATCGCCGGGCCGGAGCGCGAGGGCAGCACGCCGATGCTGGAGCTGCTCAACGCGAATCGGGCTGCCCCGGCGGGCGAGGCGGCTGCGAATGATGCCGGCAACGGGAAGAGACAGTGACATGAGCACGGCAAGCCAGAGTTTCCGTTTCGCCAAGGGATTCCGTGGCGCCGCCCTGCTGCTGGCGGCGGGCGTCGTCCTGGCTGCCGCTCCGCAGCCGGCGCTCGCGCAGGGCAAGGCGCGCGGCGCGAATTCGTCCTCCTCTGCGCTCGGCGGCCTCGGCGGCGACAGCAAGGAGCCGATCAAGATCGACGCCGACAAGCTCGACGTGCTCGACAAGGAAAACAAGGCCGTCTTCACCGGCAATGTCGTGGCGGTCCAGGGTGAGACGACGGTGCGCTGCTCGGTGATGACCGTTCTCTACGAAGGGCGGGCTGGCGGCCAGGGCGGGGCAGGTTCCAACCGCGCGGCGACGCCGGCTCCGGCTCCGGCTCCGGCCGCCAATGGCGGCAACGGCCAGGCCAATGACTCGTCGATCAAGCGCATTCTCTGCAAGGGGCCGGTCACCGTCGTCTCCAAGACGCAGGCCGCGACCTCCGACAACGCCGAGTTCGACCGCGCCAACAACGTCGTGATCATGACCGGCAATGTCGCCTTGAACGACGGCCCCAACATCACGCGCGGCGAGAAGCTGACCTACAACACGGTCACCGGCGTCGCGAATGTCGAAACCAACAAGGGCGGTCGCGTCCAGGGGTTCTTCGTCCCGAATTCGGGCGAAGCTAACAAGGCCGATGCGAACAAGCCCGGTGCCAAGCCGGCCCCGAAGCCCACCAACTGATCGTGCCCCAGTGACTGTCTCCGAAGCGCCCCGCCCCGCTGCCATGCCTGCTCGCACAGAGGCCCCGAGTTCGGGCGGTGCCTTCGGCCGTCTGCGTGGACTCTTCGGCGGGAGCGGCCGGGCGACCGACGCGCGTAGTTCCGGCTCCGTCGCCGCGGCGATCGGAGGGCCGGGCATCCTGGCCGTCAGCAATCTGCGCAAGAGCTATGGCGGGCGTACGGTGGTGTCCGACGCCAGCCTCTATCTGCGTCAGGGCGAGGCTGTGGGCCTGCTCGGTCCGAACGGCGCCGGCAAGACCACGATCTTCTACATGATCACTGGGCTGGTCGGGGCCGATTTCGGCGTCATTTCGCTGGAGGGCAACGACATCACCGCGCTGCCCATGTACCAGCGCGCCAGGCTCGGCATCGGCTACCTGCCTCAGGAGGCATCGATCTTCCGCGGGCTGTCCGTCGAGGACAACATCCGCGCCGTGCTCGAGGTCGTCGAGCCTGACCGCAAGGCGCGCGAGCGCCAGCTCGACCAGCTGCTCGAGGAATTCACGATCGCACGCCTGCGCAAGGCGCCTTCGATCGCGCTCTCCGGCGGTGAGCGCCGCCGCTGCGAGATCGCCCGCGCGCTCGCCGGCAAGCCGTCCTTCATTCTGCTCGACGAGCCCTTCGCGGGCATCGACCCCATCGCGGTCGGCGACATCCAGGCGCTGGTGCGCCAGCTGACGGACCGCGGCATCGGCGTGCTCATCACCGATCACAATGTGCGCGAGACGCTCGGCCTGGTCGATCGCGCCTACATCATCCATTCCGGCCGCGTGCTCACGGAAGGTTCGCCGGCCGAGATCATCGCGAATCCCGATGTCCGCCGCGTCTATCTCGGCGAGGATTTCCGCCTCTGACGCGGATATGCGCCCGGATTTCCGTCGCGCTGTTGCGGTGCATCAAAAAACCTGCCCGCAAACGAGGCATTGGCTTTGACGCGGCGATAAGCTGGCGCTAGGGTCTTCTCGAAAGCAAGAAGCGTGCCGATTGGTGCGCGATCGAGAAGGGCCGTCCGCGCATGGCGATGATGCCGCGCATGGAGTTGCGTCAGGGCCAGTCCCTGGTGATGACGCCGCAGCTGCTGCAGGCGATCAAGCTCCTGCAGCTGTCGCATCTGGAGCTGCAGAATTTCGTCGACACCGAGCTTGAGCGGAACCCGCTGCTGGAGCGGGACGACGGCTCCGAGCCGCCGCTGCGCGCCCCCGAGGCGGAGAACCCGCTGGCTGCCGATCCCGAGAGCTTTGCCCGCGCCGAAAGCCGCCACACCCAGGAAGGCATGGAAGGGCGGCTTGGCACCGGCCTCGACAATGTCTTCCAGAACGAGCAGCCGAGCGCGGCGCGCAGCGATACAGCGGGGGCCGACAGCCTGCCGGTGATCGGCGGCGCCTATGGCTCCCGCGGAGGCTCCTTCGAGGACGGGCCCGAGGGCTTCGAGAGCGGACTCACTGCCGAGCTTTCGCTGCATGACCACCTCAGCGCGCAGCTTGACCTCGCCGTCACCGACCCGGCCGACCGGATCATCGGCAGCCACCTGATCGACGCGGTCGACGACAGCGGCTATCTGGGCGAGCCCGTTGCCGATATCGCCGAGCGCCTGGGTGTCGGTGTCGAGCGGGTGGAGGGCGTGCTTCGCATGGTCCAGAGCTTCGATCCGTCCGGCGTCGCCGCGCGCGACGTCGCCGAATGCCTGGCGATCCAGCTGCGCGACCGCGATCGCTTCGACCCGGCCATGCAGGCTCTCGTCGCGAACCTTCATCTCGTCGCCAAGCGCGATTTTGCCGCGCTGAAGCGTGCCTGTGGCGTCGATGACGAAGACATCGCCGATATGGTCGCCGAGATCCGCCGGCTAGACCCGAAGCCGGGCCGGGCCTTCGGCGGTTCTGCCGCGGAAACGGTCGTCCCGGATGTCTTCGTTCGCGCGGCGCCCGATGGCTCGTGGTTGATCGATCTCAACCCGGACACGTTGCCACGCCTTCTGGTCAATCAGACCTACCATGCCCGCGTCTCGAAAGCGGCCCGCAACGACGAGGAGAAGTCCTTCATCGCCGAGTGCCTGCAGACGGCGAACTGGCTGACCCGCTCGCTCGAGCAGCGCGCCCGCACGATCCTGAAAGTCGCCAGCGAGATCGTGCGTCAGCAGGACGGCTTCTTTGCCCACGGCGTCGAGCATCTGCGGCCGCTCAACCTCAAGACCGTCGCCGACGCGATCGGCATGCACGAATCGACCGTCTCGCGCGTTACCTCGAACAAGTACCTGACCTGCTCGCGCGGCGTTTTCGAGATGAAGTATTTCTTCTCTGCGGCAATCGCGGCCACAGGTTATGGCGAGGCGCATTCGGCCGAGGCCGTTCGCTTCCGCATCAAGCAGATGATCGACGAGGAGAGCCCGCGAGACGTGCTCTCGGACGATGCCATCGTCACGCGTCTCAAGGCGACGGGCATCGACATTGCCCGGCGCACTGTCGCGAAATACCGGGAATCCCTGCGCATTCCATCATCGATGGAGCGTCGGAGGGAGAAGGTTGCGATGGCGGCAGCCGGGCGCTGAAGCAAATAGGTTCCAAAACGCGGACGCATTGGCGCTATGCCCCTCTTGTCACATTGACATCCCGGACTCGCAGTTCTTAGCTCTTGGTGATGGCCGAGCACTGGCCATGGCTAAACAAGGGGAAGCACTCCATGAGCTTGCGAATCTCCGGCAAGAATCTCGATGTCGGCGAGGCCCTGCGCGGCCAGGCCGAAGAGCGGGTCGCTGCGGCCGTCAGCAAATACTATGAAGGCGGCTACCAGGGACACGTAACGGTCGACAAGGACGGTACGGCTTTCCGCACCGACACGGTCATCCACCTCTCTTCGGGGATCACGCTGGAAGCCTCCGCCACCGCCCACGACGCCTATGCCAGCCTCGACAAGATGGCGGAGCGGATCGAGAAGCGGTTGCGACGCTACAAACGCCGGCTGAAGGACCGTTCGGCTTCCAATGGGCGTGACGTCGGCATCGAAATCCCCAGCTATGTGATCGCGGCGCCTGATGACGAGATTGAGGAACTCGACGGCGTTTCGGCCGGCGATAACCCGGTGATCGTCGCCGAGGCCACCAAATCACTCCACGTTCTGACGGTCAGCGATGCGGTTGCCGAGCTCGATCTGACAGGTGCGCCCGTCATCATCTTCCGCCATGCTGGCAATGGCCGGATGAACATCGTATACCGCCGCCGCGACGGCAATATCGGCTGGATCGACCCGCCGGCATCGTTGTCCTGAGGCCGGCGGGCGACCGCTCCGGCCGTCGAACCTTGACCCGTGCCGACGGCGTTCGAGCCGGCACGGGACATGCATGGACGGGCGAATGACGCTGACCGATCTCCTGAGCCCAGCCGCGGTCATCTCGCCGCTGCGGGCTAACGGCAAGAAGCAGGCTCTGCAGGAGCTTGCGCAGCATGCCGCCGCCCTCACGGGGCTCCCCGAGCGCGAGATATTCGAGTCGCTGCTGCAGCGCGAACGTCTCGGCTCGACCGGTATCGGCGACGGCATCGCGATCCCACATGGCCGCATGCCCGGCATCGACCGCCTGGTCGGCCTGTTCGCGCGCGCCGAGAAGCCCATCGATTTCGACGCACTGGACGATCTTCCGGTCGATATCATCTTCGTTCTGATCGCGCCGGAAGGGGCGGGGGCAGATCACCTCAAGGCGCTCGCCCGCGTCGCGCGCGTGCTGCGCAACCAGTCGGTGCTGGAACAGGTCCGGAAGATCCGCGATCCCGCCGCGATCTACGCCATCCTCGCCGAGTCGGCGGCGCAGGCCGCCTGAGGTTAAACTCATTAAAGACTGCTTGGACGATGCCGGCCGACGGGCTATGACGCCGGCCATACGGCGCTGCGCGTCCGGCTGGAGCCCGTTCTGATCCGCAGCGAGTCTGTTGGAGGAACAGTCTCCGTCTCAAAACGGGACCGCAGTGCTTCATTGTTTCGGAGCCGCTGACCATGGCCTATACGCATGTCGATCTTTTCCCTCTCGGCGAGGACACGACTCCCTATCGCAAGCTCGGTAGCGAAGGCGTCACTGTCGAGAAGATCGGCGACCGGGAGGTTCTGAGCGTGTCGCGCGAGGCGATCCGCAAGCTCTCGGAGCAGGCCTTCATCGACATCAACCATCTGCTCCGCCCGGGCCATCTCGCGCAGCTCGCCAAGATCCTCGACGACCCGGAGGCGACGTCGAATGACAAGTTCGTCGCCTATGACCTGCTGAAGAACGCCAATATCGCCGCCGGCGGTGTCCTCCCGATGTGCCAGGACACGGGCACCGCGATCATCATGGGCAAGAAGGGCCGCAAGGTCTGGACCGAGGGCGAGGACGAGGCCGCACTCGGCGAGGGCGTGGCGGACGCCTATTTCAAGCGCAACCTGCGCTATTCGCAGCTCGCGCCGCTCTCCATGTTCGAGGAGAAGAACACCGCGACCAACCTGCCGGCGCAGATCGACATCTATGCCGAGGGCGAAGACGCCTACAAGTTCCTGTTCGTCTGCAAGGGCGGCGGCTCGGCCAACAAGACCTTCCTCTATCAGGCGACCCCGTCGCTTCTCACCAGGGACCGCATGATGGCATTCCTGAAGGAGAAGATCCTGACGCTCGGCACCGCAGCCTGCCCGCCCTACCATCTCGCCATCGTCATCGGCGGCACCTCGGCCGAGCAGAACCTGAAGACGGTCAAGCTGGCTTCGACCCGTTATCTCGACGCGCTGCCGACCAAGGGCTCTGCTTCCGGCCATGCCTTCCGCGACCTCGAGATGGAGGAGGAGGTCCACAAGATGACGCAGGCGCTCGGCGTCGGCGCGCAGTTCGGCGGAAAGTACTTCTGCCACGACGTCCGCGTGATCCGCCTGCCGCGCCACGGCGCCTCGCTGCCGATCGGGCTCGGCGTCTCCTGCTCGGCCGACCGCCAGGCCAAGGGCAAGATCACCAGGGACGGCATCTTCCTCGAGGCGCTCGAGACCGACCCGTCGAAATACCTGCCGGATGTCGACGAGGCGAAGCTCGGTGGCGACGTCGTCAAGATCGACCTCAACCAGCCGATGAGCGAGATCCTCGCGACGCTGTCGAAGCACCCGGTCAAGACGCGGTTGTCGCTGACCGGCACCATCGTCGTCGCGCGCGATCTGGCCCATGCCAAGATCCGCGAACGGCTGGAGAGCGGGCAGGGCATGCCCGATTACTTCAAGAACCATCCGGTCTATTACGCGGGCCCCGCCAAGACGCCCGAGGGCTTCGCGTCAGGCTCCTTCGGGCCGACCACGGCCGGCCGCATGGATTCCTTCGTCGATCAGTTCCAGTCCTTCGGCGGCTCGATGGTGATGTTGGCCAAGGGCAACCGCTCGGCGGCGGTCCGCGAGGCCTGCAACAAGCATGGTGGGTTCTATCTCGGCTCGATCGGGGGCCCGGCGGCACGCCTCGCGCAGGATTGCATCCGCAAGGTCGAGGTCCTCGAATATCCCGAACTCGGCATGGAAGCCGTGTGGAAGATCGAGGTCGAGGATTTCCCCGCCTTCATCGTCATCGACGACAAGGGCAACGACTTCTTCAAGGAGTTGAACCTCGGATGAGGCTTATCCTCGCCGTTGCGTCGCTTCTGCTGGCCGGTTCGGCGCTCGCCCAGCAGCCGCGTCCGGCGACCTGCTCGCGCGACCTCTTCCAGAACGAGGCCGGCTTTCGCCTGCAGCAAACGCGGCTCGCGGCCGCGGCCACGGCCGACCAGGCAACCCAGTGCCGGACGTATCGCGAGCATGTCGCCTATCTCCAGAAGGCGCGTTCGGTCTTCGCGGCCTGCCAGGGCGGGGCGGAGCGGGAGCGCAATGTCTCGGAGATGGATTCCGAGCTGGTGAACTACCGCGCGCTCATCGCCAACCGCTGCGGCGGGCGCTAAGGCTTTTTCCGATTGCTAGAACCGAAGGCTCTCCGATGACCGATCAGCCCGAAGCGCCGCTCCAGATTGCCGTCGTGCCCGTGACGCCTTTTCAGCAGAACTGCTCGATCGTCTGGGACACGAAGACGAAGCAGGCGGCCATCGTCGACCCCGGCGGCGACGCGCAACGCCTGCAGGAGGCCGTCAAGGAACTCGGCGTAACCCCGGTCGCGATCTGGCTGACGCATGGCCATCTCGACCATGCCGGCGGTGCCACGGAACTGGCCGAGGCGCTGTCGATCCCGGTCATCGGGCCGCACGAGGGCGACAAGTTCCTCCTCGATGGCTTGCCGGAACAAGGCCTGCGCTTCGACATCCTCGGCATGAAGGCGGTGGTGCCGACGCGCTGGCTGCAGGATGGCGATACCGTTTCACTGGGAGACCTGACGTTCGCGGTTGCGCATGTGCCGGGACATTCACCGGGACATGTCACCTTCTTCCAGAAGGACCTGCGTTTCCTGCTGGCCGGCGATACCGTCTTCGCCGGTTCGATCGGCCGCACGGACTTTCCCTATGGCGACCATGAGGCGCTGATCTCGGGGATCAAGACCAAGCTCCTGCCGCTCGGCGACGATGTCCAGTTCCTGCCCGGACACGGTCCGGCCAGCACGCTGGGCGAGGAGCGCCGTAACAACCCGTTCCTGCAAGGGTAGGGGGCGCTAGCCCGCCGTCAGGGTTCAGGCATCGCGCGGTCGGCTGGCTCGGGGCCATCGCCGGTGCAACCCCGGCTGTTGCCGTTGCGACCTTGCTCCTCATCATCCGAGCCGGTCATGTTCGGTCATCTGATGACGGGAAGCCGCGCAACCCCTGCGCCAAGCGGGGTCCGGAAACGCCAACGGCCATGCAGCGGAACGGTGCGCGTACATCCGGCGTCACACGTTCGGCTCATGGCCGTCTTTACGGACGCTGGAGAGCTGTGGAACGCCCTCGACATCGTCGTGAACTGGAAATGGGAAGCCGGGCAGGCGATTACAAGCCCCTGGTCGAAAAACTTCTGCGCCACTCGTAAAGCGCGTCGGGCTCACCCTCCTCATTGCGCGTTCCGTCATTGAGACCGACGAGGCGGAAGCCGTGGCGCTCATAGAAGGCCCGGGCAGCCGCGTTCCGCTGGAAGGTGAACAGGCGGAGCCGCCCGGGGCTGCGCTCCTTCGCCTCGGCAAGCAGCCGCGAGCCGATGCCGCGCCTGAAATGCCCCGGCAGAACATAGAGCTGGTCGACAACATCGCCATCGCGGCAGAGGAATCCGAGGATATGCCCGGCTTCGCGAGCGGCCAAGGTCTCGCCGGAAGCGAGCCTTACGGCCCCGATCCAGCCGCGAACCTCCTCATCGCTGTGGCAGCGACGCAGATTGGGCAGGGCACCGGCGCGGGAGGCGAGGTAGAGCGTTGCGATCTCCCCGGCATCCCGGGGAGAAGCGCGGTCTATCGCGATCGCCGAAGGCGCCTCCACCGCGGCGGCGTCAGGCGTCGAAGACGCCGAGCAGGAAGTCCTGCTTGCCGATCTGGAAGCCGTTCTCGCGCAGGATGTCGTAGGCCGTCGTGGCGTGGAAATAGAAGTTCGGGATGGCGAAGCGGGTCAGATAGGCCTCGCCGGTCATCGTCACGGTCGCGGAGGGGCCACGCGGGAAGGTGACGTCGCGGGCAAGCCCGGCATCGAGCGCGGCCCCGTCGGCCGCGGCGACGAAGGCGAGCGTCTTGGCGATGCGTTCCTTCAGCTCCGGGAAGCTCTTCTCCTCGTCGGGGAAGCGTGGATTTTCACCGCCCGACAGGCGGGCCACCGCGTTCTTGGCAAAGTCGCAGCACAGCTGGATCTGGCGGGTGAAAGCCAGCATGTCCGGAGCGAGCCGCGCGGCCAGCAGCACCTCCGGCTGGATCTTTCGGGTTTCTGCTTGCGCGACGGCCTTGTCGAGAATGGCGTCGAGCGCCTTGAGGGTCTGCACGAAGCCGGAGAGGGCGGCGGCCTGGACTGTGAGCGGCATGGGAAACCTCGAAACGACAACGGGCCCGGAAAGGGCCCGCCCCGTATCGTTATAGAGTAGATTCCGTCAGCCCGCTCTGCGCTGGCAGATCAATCCTTCGCGCGCTCGACATAGGAGCCGTCGGCCGTCATCACGACGATGCGGGTGCCGACGCCGACATGCGGCGGCACGGCGCTGCGCACGCCGTTGGAGAGGATCGCAGGCTTGTAGGAGGAGGAGGCCGTCTGGCCCTTGGTCACCGGCTCGGTCTCGGCGACTTCGAGCGTGACACGCTGCGGCAGCTCGATCGCGACGGCCTTGTCCTCGAACACCGAGAGCGAGACCTTCATGTTCTCCTGGAGATAGGGAGCCGCATCGCCGACGACATCCTTGTCGACATGGATCTGGTCGTAGGTCTCGGGGTTCATGAAGACGTACTGCTCACCGTCCTGGTAGAGATAGGTGAAGTCGCGGTCCTCGACATAGGCGCGCTCGACCTGCTCGGTCGTCTTGTAGCGCTGCGTCATCTTGGTGCCGTCGGAGATGCGGCGCATGTCGATCTGCGTCGTCGGCGTGCCCTTGCCGGGGAAGAAGCTCTCGGCCGAGATGACGGTGCAGAGATGTCCGTCGAGCTCGAGGACGTTGCCCTTGCGGACGGAAGAGGCGATGACCTTGACCACGTGAATGTCCTTGCTGGCGCGCGGCGTTCCCCCGCGCTATGCGAATTCTGTCGCCGCGCAACTACCGCATTCGCGCGCGAAACGAAAGCTTTCCGACGCATTCGACGCGAGATTCGATGAGTTCCTCCCCCACGCCCTTCTGGCGGCCTGATGTCCATGCCGACCGCCGGCCGGCCCTTCTGGCGCGCGGGCGCATCAAGGCGGCGCTCAGACGCTGGCTCGAGGCTGATGGCTTCACCGAGATCGAGGCAGCGATCCTGCAACTTTCGCCCGGCAACGAGACGCATCTGCACGGCTTCGGCACGACGCTGGTCGACAACGCCGCCGAAAGCCATCCCTACTACCTGCATACCTCGCCGGAATTCGCCGCCAAGAAGCTGCTCGCCGCGGGCGAGACGCGCATCTTCGATTTCGCCCGCGTCTTCCGCAATCGCGAGCGGACGGCCCTGCATCACCCCGAATTCACCATGCTGGAATGGTATCGCGCCGGCCAGACGTACGAAGTCCTGATGCAGGATTGCGCGGTGCTGATGGCGGAAGCCGCGCGCGCCGCCGGCGCCACGATGCTGCGTTGGCGCGGGATCGAGGCCGACCCCTTCGCCGAGCCCGAGCGACTGACCTTGCAGGACGCCTTCAAGCGCCATACCGGCATCGACCTGCTGCGCACGGTGACGGCGGACCACGATGTCGATCGGGGCGGGCTCGCCGCCGATGCGATCGAGGCCGGCATCAGGGTCGCTGAAGACGATACCTGGTCCGACATCTTCAGCCGCATCCTTTCGGAGCGTATCGAGCCGCATCTCGGCCGTGGCCGCGCCACGATCCTCTGCGAATACCCGATCAGCGAGGCCGCGCTCGCCCGTCCGAAACCCGGCGACCCGCGCGTGGCTGAACGCTTCGAGCTCTATGCCTGCGGCGTCGAGCTCGCCAATGCCTTCGGCGAACTCACCGATCCGGCCGAGCAGCGCCGCCGTTTCGAGGCCGACATGGACGAGAAGGAGCGCATCTATGGCGAGCGCTATCCGATCGACGACGATTTCCTGGAGGCCCTGGCATTGATGCCGGCGGCCTCGGGCATCGCGCTCGGCTTCGACCGGCTCGTCATGCTCTGCGTGGGCGCGCGCCGGATCGAGGATGTGCTCTGGACGCCGGTCGCGGAACCGGGCAGGGGAAGGGCATGACCGTTCACCAGCCTCCCGGCGGCCAGCCGCTGCGCAGTATCGGCGCGCTCGTCGAGGCCGGCCTTGCCGCGCCCGCGCGCCGCGAGGCACTGCAGAAGGTGGCGGAGCGCTATGCCGTCTCGGTGACGCCGGCCGTCGCCGGGCTGATCGACCCGACGGACGCGGCCGACCCGATCGCGCGCCAGTTCATCCCCGATGCCGCCGAGCTGGTGACGCTGCCGCAGGAACTGGCAGACCCGATCGGCGACGACGCTCATTCCCCGGTCGAGGGCGTGGTCCACCGATACCCGGATCGTGCCCTGCTCAAGCTCGTCCACGCCTGCCCGGTCTATTGCCGCTTCTGCTTCCGGCGCGAAATGGTCGGCCCCGGCGGCGATGCCCTGACCGGAGCCAGGCTTGACGCCGCGCTCGCCTATCTCGCCTCCCGCCCCGAGATCTGGGAGGTGATCATGACGGGTGGCGATCCTTTCATCCTCTCCGCCCGCCGCGTCCGCGAGGTGGCCAGGCGCCTCGCCGCGATCCCGCATATCAAGGTGGCGCGCTGGCACACCCGCGTGCCGGTGGTCGATCCCGGCCGGATCACGCCCGACTATGCGCGGGCGCTGCGTATCCCCGGCAAGGCGAGCTATATCGCGATCCATGCGAACCATCCCCGTGAGTTTACGGAGGCTGCCCGCGCCGCGATCGCGATCTTGGCCGATGCCGGCCATGTCCTGCTCAGCCAGTCCGTGCTGCTCAAGGGCGTCAATGCCGATGTCGAGACGCTGGGTGGGCTGATGCGTGCCTTCGTCGAGAACCGCATCAAGCCCTATTACCTGCACCATCCCGATCTCGCGCCCGGCACCTCGCATTTCCGTCTGACGCTGGAGGAAGGGCAGGCACTGGTCAAAAGCCTGCGCGGCCACCTTTCGGGGCTGTGCCAGCCGACCTATATCCTCGACATTCCCGGCGGCGCCGGCAAGATTCCGGTCGGCCCCTCCTTCCTCTCGGGATGCGAGACACCGGGCGCGGAGGCCGTCGCCGAAGACCGGCATGGCGGGCAGCATCTCTATCCGCCCGCCTGATACCTGAGGATATCGACATGCAGGACAAGATGCCTCTCGCGATCGTCTCGGACATCGCCTGCCCCTGGTGCTTCATCGGCAAGACGCGGCTGGAGACGGCGCTGGAGCGCTTCCGGCTGACGGAGCGTTTCGCCATCACCTGGCTGCCCTATGAGCTCAATCCGGACATGCCCCAGGACGGCATGGATCGCACTCAGTACCTCGACGGCAAGTTCGGGCCCGGCAAGCGCAAGGAGATCGAACTGCGGCTGTCGGAGGCGGCGCTGGAGAGCGGCGTCACCTTCAACTGGGCGAAGGTGACGAAGAGCGTCAACACCCGCATGGCCCATATGCTGGTCGCGGCGGCCTCGACGGTGCAGCGTGGCGGCGACATGACGGCGGCGCTCTTCAAGGCCTATTGGCAGGATGGGCGCGATATCGGCGAAATCGAGACGCTGATCCAGATCGCCGTCGAACAGGGCTTCGACGAGCAGGCTGCCCGCGACGAGCTCGCCAATGACGAATTGCGCGAGACCGTGATCGGACTGGAAGATCATGCCCGCAAGGTCGGCGTCACCGGCGTGCCCTTCTTCATCGTCGACGGCAAGCTCGCGGTCTCCGGCGCACAGCCGCCGGATGTCTGGGCACAGGTCTTCCAGCAGGTGCTTACTGCGCAGCAGCCTGAAGTGCCGCAGTTCTGAGCGATCCGCTCAGATGCGCGCCAGATGAACCACGGCGGGCGCCGCCAGCGCGACGCCCGACAGGAACAGCAGGACGAAGACGATCCGACGCAGCGCGGCCGGCGATATCGCCGGGGGATAGCGTCTGGCGAGATGCGTCGCGGCCATCACGACCGGCACCGCCAGCAGGCCCGACAGGACCGAAGCGGAGGGAATCTGTCCGGAGGTGGCCACCAGCCCGGTGCGGCAAAGCGCATTCAGGGCGAACACGGTCACCAGCGTCTCGCGGATGGTCACCAGCGTCATCGGCTGTCGGTAGAAGTGATACACCAGCGGCGGGCCGGAGGTTGAGAACATCCCGCCCATCAGCCCGGCGACGCTGCCGAAGAACAGGAAGCTTGGCGCCCCCGAAAGCTGTTCCAGCGGCTGCGGCTTGCGGGCGAGCTGCAGGCTCGAGACGATGATTACGAAGCCCAGCGCCAGCCGCAGCAGATCGGCCTGGCTGTCGGCCAGCCATTCCAGCAGACGATAGCCGATGAACAGCGTCGGCAGGCTCGCCGCCATCACCAGCCAGAATTCGCGCCAGGCCACGTCGCGCCAGCCCTTCACCAGCATCTGCGTCGCGTTGACGAGCGTCAGCAGGCTTACGAGCATCGCGGCGTCGGGCAGCGAGATCAGGCCGGACAGGCCGACGCCGCCCATGGTGATCAGGCCGAAGGCGAAGCCGGTCAGCGTCTGGGCATAGGCCGCGACGCCGGTCAGCAGCAGGAAGCCGAGCAACGCGGCCAGGGACATCGACGACTGCCTCCAGAATGATGGAGCGAACGCCTAGACCATTGGCG
>NZ_JBIWYK010000028.1:0-14586 GCF_044752385.1 Allobosea sp. CER48
CTTCGAGGCCCGGGACGGCGGCGAGGAGCTTCCGGGTGTAGGCGTGCTGCGGATTGTCGAAGATGGCGTCGCGCGGACCTTCCTCGACGATGCGGCCGTCCTGCATGACGATGACCCGGTCGGCGACCTGTTCGACCACGCCGAGATCGTGGCTGATGAACAGGCAGGAGAAGCCGTGCTTCTTCTGCAGCTCGTCGAAGAGCTCCAGCACCTGCGCGCGCACCGTGACGTCGAGCGCCGAGACAGGCTCGTCGGCGATGACGAAGCTCGGGCGGCGGACGATGGCGCGGGCGATCGCGATGCGCTGGCGCTGGCCGCCGGAAAGCTCGTGCGGATAGCGCTCGGCGAAGCCGTCCTTGAGGCCCACCTCGGCCAGCACTTCCGCGACGCGGGCCTTGCGCTGCGCCGGGCTCATGTCCGGGACCAGCCGCAGGGGCTCCGCGACGAGCTGGCCGATGGTCATGCGCGGATCCAGCGAGGAGTATGGGTCCTGGAAGACCATCTGGCAGTTGAGACGGTAGTCCCAATAGGCCGTCTCGCTACGGGCGATCGGCTTGCCATTGAAGCGGATCTCGCCGCCTGCGGGCTTGACGAGACCGGCGATCGACTGGCCGAGCGTCGTCTTGCCCGAGCCGGAGCCGCCGACGACGGCGACGACCTCGCCGGGCTGAACGTCGAGGCTGATGCCGTGCAGGGCGCGCTTGGCCTGCTCCTTGCGGAAGAAACCCTGACGGCCGGGGTATTCGACGACGAGGTCGCGGACCGCGACGATCGGCGTCTTCGCTTCGGCCAGCGCCCGCGCCGGCAGCCGGTGTGGCATCGCAGAGAGCAGCTTGCGGGTATAGGGGTGCTGCGGCCGGGCGAGGATGTCGTCGCTCAAGCCCTGCTCGACCACATCGCCCTGGCACATCACGACGATGCGGCTGCAATAGCGCGCGACCATGCCGAGATCATGCGAGATCAGCAGCACGGCCGTGTCGTTGGCCTGGGTCAGGTCGACCATCAGCTCCATCACGTCTCGCTGGACCACGGCGTCGAGCGCGGTGGTAGGCTCGTCGGCCAGCAGCAGGGCCGGCTTCAGCAGCATCACCGAGGCCAGCATGATGCGCTGGCGCATGCCGCCGGAGAACTGGTGCGGGTAGGCGGTGAGCGCCCCTTCGGGATCGCGCAGGCCGACGCGCCGCAGCATGTCGAGGATCAACTCCCGGCGCTGGGCTGCATCGAGCTTGCGGTGCAGCGCCAACCCCTCGTCGAGCTGACGGCCGATCAGCATCGACGGATTGAGCGAGGTCATCGGCTCCTGGAAGACCATGCCGACCTTGGCGCCGCGCATCGTGCGCAGATCCTTGCCCGACATCGCCATCACGTCCTGCCCGTCGAAGCGGATCGTGCCGGAGGTGAGCGCGACCGCGGGCGGAATGAAGCCCATCACCGCGCGGGCAGCCAGCGTCTTGCCCGAGCCGGATTCGCCGACGATGCCGACGATTTCGCCGGGATAGACCTGGAAGGAGACGTCGTTCACGACGGTGCGCCCGGTCGAGCCGATCTTAAGCGTCAACCCGGCAACATCGAGCAGAGGAGCGGCTGTCCTGGTCATCGCGAGCCCCTCATCCGCGGGTCGAGCTTGTCGCGCACGGCGTCGCCGAGCAGGTTGATGCCGAGCAGCGTCAGCGAGATGCACAGGCCCGGGAAGATGCCGAGCCACACCGCCTGGCCGATATAGGGCCGCGAACCCGCGAGCATGTTGCCCCAGGTCGGCGCCGGCGGCGGCACGCCCAGGCCGAGGAAGGAGAGCGCGCTCTCGGCCAGCAGCACATAGCCGAACATCGAGGTCGCCAGCACGGTCAGAGGCGCGATGCAGTTCGGCAGGATGTGACGGGCCATGGTGAAGGCTTCGGAGTTGCCCATCACGCGCGAGGCCGCAATGAATTCGCGCTCGCGCAGGGAGAGCACCGTGCCGCGCACGACGCGGGCGACGGAGGGCGTGTAGGCGATGCCCAGAGCGACGATGATGCCGTATTTGTTGGCGCCGACGACCGCGAGCAGGCCGAGCGCCAGCAGGATGCCCGGGAAGGCGAGGAGGGCATCGTTGAAGGCCATGATGATGCGGTCTGTCCAGCCGCGCATATAGCCCGAGAACAGCCCGATCAGCGTGCCCATGACGACGGCGAGCGTGACCGTCAGGATGCTGATCCAGACCGAGGTCGCGGCGCCCGCCATCAGACGCGAGAGCACGTCGCGGCCGAACTCGTCGGTACCGAGCCAGTGCAGCGCGGAGGGCGCCGCCAGCTTCTCGCGGAAGGAGAGCTTGAGCGGGTCATAAGGCGTCCAGAGCGCGCCGATGCATGCCGTCGCGAGCAATACGCCGATCAGCGTGCCGCCGACGATTGCATTGGGGGCGGGGAGTTTCATGCGGCTGGCCCTCTTCATGGTGCCGCCACTGCTCACGGTGCCGTCGCTGCTCATTGTGCCGTGACCCTTGGATCGAAGACCGGGTAGCAGAGGTCGATGACGAGGTTCACCAGCACATAGGTGAAGGCGACGAAGAGCATGCAGCCCTGGATCACCGGATAGTCGCGCGCGAAGATCGCATCGACGAGCAGGCGCCCGAGGCCGGGGATGGTGAAGACCGTCTCGACAACCGCGATGCCGCCGAGAAGGTTGCCGAGCACGAGGCCGATCAGGGTCCAGGTCGGGCCGAAGGCGTTCTTGAAGGCGTGGCGCCAGAGCACGGCGCTTTCCGAAAGGCCCTTGGCGCGGGCATGGGTGATGTAGTCGAGTCGGAGCACCTCCAGCGTCGAGGCGCGGGCCATGCGCAGGATCACGCCGATCTCGTGCAGGAAAAGCGTCATGATCGGCATGACGAGGTAGAGGATGCCGGCCCATGGGTTCTCGGCGATCGAGACATAGCCGACGACCGGCAGCCATTCGAGCTTGAGCCCGAAGAACAGCAGCAGGAGCAGGCCGAGCCAGAAGGTCGGGATCGAGAGCAGCAAGGTCGCGGTCGCGACGAGGCCGAGATCGATCGGGGTGTCCTGCTTCCAGGCGGCGATAACGCCGGCCGGCACCGCGACGAAGCTCGCCAGCAGCACGGCGACGAGCACGATCTGCGCCGAGATCCAGAAGCGCTGCATGATCAGCGGCAGCACCGCCTGCTGCGACGAGATCGACTGGCCGAAATCGCCATGCAGAACGTTGCCGAACCAGATCCCGAACTGGACGGGAAGGCTCTGGTCGAGCCCGAGCCGGGCCCTGAGATCGGCCAGACTCGCCGGCGTCGCCAGGTCGCCCAGCATCAGCTGAGCCGGATCGCCCGGGATCAGGCGGATCAGGACGAACACCGACACCGCCACAATCAGCAGCGTCGGCAATGCCATCGCGATCCGCGTCAGCGCAAATCGGAACATCAAAGGCCCTCCCAAGCCTTGTTGCCGGGCCGGCGCGATGCCGGGACCGGCGGCGGCGCCTTACTTCGCGACGCTCACTTCCCAGACCCGCAGCTGCGAGGCCCACGGGGTCACCCCGCTCACGCGCTTGGAATGGGCGATGATGTCGAGGTCGTTATGGGTGAAGATCGACGGCACCTGCTCGATGAAGCGCTTGTGCAGCTCGTTGAAGATCTTCTGCCGTTCGGCCGTGTCGGTGACCACCATCGACTTCTGGATGAGGTCGAGCGCCTCGGGATCTTCCCAGACCTTGCGCGGCTGCTTGTCCTTCGGGCCCGAGATCTGCTCGAAGCCGAGCGCCGGGTCGAAGCGGCTCGAATAGGAGAAGGCCTGGATCTGGTAGTTGCCCTTGTTGTAGCGGTCGAGCTGCGTCGCCCATTCCAGCACCTCGATCTCGGCATTGATGCCGGCCGCCTGCATCATCGCCTGGGCGATGACCGCGGTGTTGAAGCTCGGCACCGAGGAGCGCTTGTTGGCGAGGATGACGATCTTCTCGCCCTTGTAGCCGGCTTTCTGCAGCAGCGCCTTGGCGGCAGCAGGATCGTATTTGAAGCCCTGCTTCTCGACGTCGCCATAGTATTTCGAGGTCGTGTAGACCGGCGAGTTGTTGGGCTTGCCGAGACCGTTCGAGACATTGGCGACGAGCTCGGGGAAGTCGATCGCGGCGGCGATCGCCTGGCGCAGGGCCTGGTTCTTCAGCACCGGATCGCGCGTCTGGATGATCAGGCTGTGGCGGACCGGGTTCGGCGCGATAGCGAGCGCGACATTGGGCGCGTTCTTGAGATCGGGCACGTCCGATTCCGGCATCAGGGCCATGTCGAGCGAGCCTGCGAGCAGGCCGGCCTTCACCGTCGCCGCATCGGGGATGACCATGAAGCGCGCTTCCTTCACCAGCGGGCGCTTCGAGCCGATATAGCCGTCGCGCTTGTCGCCCTTCGGCGAGGTGTACTGGTCGAAGGCGAGAAGCTGGACCGACTGGCTGCGCTTCCACTCCCCGAGCATGAACGGGCCGGTGCCGATCGGCTTGTCCCAGCTGCCGTCGGCCTTGACCGAATCCTTGTGGATCACGGCGGTGCCGCCGCAATCCGCGCGGGCGAGCGAATCGAGGAAGAGCCCGTTCGGCTCGTTGATCTCCATGACGAAGGTATCGGCGTCCGGGGCCTTCGCCGAGACGACCTTGAGGCCGTTGCGCCCGTCGAAATCGGAGAGGCAGCGCCAGTCGGTCTTCGGGTCCATGTAGCGGTTCCAGCTCCACAGCACGTCGGCCGAGGTCATCGTGGCGCCGTTGTGGAACTTCACGCCCTTGCGCAGGGCGAAGGTATAGGTCTTGCCGTCGGGCGAGATCTCGAACTTCTCGGCCAGCAGCGGGCCGACCGAGCCGTCCTCGGCATAGCCGACGAGGCCCTCGACCATGTGGAGCACGACCGCGTCGGTGTTGCCGTCGCGGTTCACGCCGGGATTGGTCGACCGGATGTCGGCATTGAGCACGGCAGTCAGGGTCTGGGCCTGCAGGGCGCCCGCCGAAAGGGCGAGCGCTGCGACTGAGACAAGGAGGCGCTTCATGGTGGTTCCCCTGTTGTCTTTGTGACGTCAGCCGGCCTTGCGGGCGGCGCGGATGCGGCGGAGCTCGCCGGCGAAGAAGTCCTCGACGACCGGCACGACCTTGACGCCGTCATGCGGCGTGTTCGGTACGAGGTCGAAGCGGGCCGCGATGCCGTGCTGGGCGAAGTTGTCGCGCAGGCTCGCCAGCCGCTCCGGCCGGTTGGCGCCGGCATGGTTGGCGTCCGGCATCCAGTTGCGGCCACCCGGCTTGTGGGTGATCTCCCAGGTCTCGAGGTCGGCGGCGCCGACGACCATCTGGACCGCAACCTGCTTCATCGCGGGGATGTCGAGCGGCTGGCCGAAGAGCTCGGCGAAGTTGCGGGTGCCGACCCACCAGTCACGCGCCGGATCGAGCAGGGTCACCGAGCCGGGTGCGCCGATCGAGACGCCCCAGAGCTTGTGCGGCTGCAGCATCAGGAAGCGATGGGCGAAATGCCCGCCGCCGGAATAGCCGAACAGGCCAAAACGCTCGAAGGCGATGCCGTAGCGCTCCGAGACCTCCGCGACGATGGCGAGCAGCACATGGTCGTAACGGAGGTTGCCCTCGCGCATGTACTTGAAGCCGTCGCGGTAGCCGTCACCCATCACGCCGATCGGGAAGAGCGGCGCCAGGATGATGCAGTTGTTCCAGCGCGCAAAGGAGGAGAAGGCGTCGCGATAGCCGGTGAAGCCGCGGCCGGTGCCATGCATCGCGACGATCAGCTCGGGCTTCTCGCCGCCTTCGCCGAGGCTTGGCGGCACATAGAGGCAATAGGGGAAGCGCGGATCGTGCTTCGACGAATAGATCGAGGTCGGGCCGTATTCGTAGAGCGCCTTGGCGCGCGCTGCCGCTTCGTTCTCCGGCTTGCGGGTCTGTTCTGCCACGGCGCTCAATGCCCGTCTCCTCTGGCGAAATTATTGGCGCCAATTTTGTTGCATGTTATGGTTGGCTTCGCAACCAACTTCTGTCGCGCTATCCGAATCCTGCTAGAGAGCCTTCCATGACGTCCCAGCGGAAACGCGAAAACGCCGGCACGCGGCGGGCCATTCTCGCCAACGAGATCGCGCAGGCGATCCGGCTGCGCATGTTCCGGCCCGGCGAGTGGCTGCGGCAGATCGACCTCGAGGAGCGCTTCCAGGCGACGCGCTTCGACGTGCGCAGCGCGCTCGACGAGCTCGCCGTGCGCAAGACGATCGAGCATGTCCCGAACCGGGGCTATCGTGTCGCCGAGGTCGACATGAAGACCTACAAGGAGATCCAGGCGACGCGGATCGTTCTCGAGGCGGCGGCAGCGGAAGGCATTGCCGCGCGGATCGATGCGGCGGCCATCGCGCGCCTGACCGAGGTCGCGGCGCAGTTTTCCGCCGTGGTGCTCACCGGCAGCCGCACCGAGCAGAGCGAGATCAACCGCGCCTTCCATCAGCTGCTCTATTCCTTCTGCGGCAATGCCGTGCTGGAGGAGATGATCTGGAGCCTGCGCGATCGCGAGCGCGGGACGCAGATGACGGTCTGGAGCTCGCATGACGCGCTGCTGCGCAGCGACAGCGAGCACTATGCGATGATCGAGGCCCTCAAGGCGGGGGATGCGCGGCGCCTCGCCGGGGTGATCGCGGAGCATATCCGGACCGGCGGCACGCGGGCACCGGCCGGCATGGAGCGGGGCTGACCGCGCAACCCTCCGGCACTACTTGCCGATCGTGACCTCCCAAAGCCGCGGCTTCGAGGCGACCCAGGGCGCGAAGCCCTGCAGCCGCTTGGAGACCACGGCCGTGTCGACCTGATTGTACAGGAAGACCAGCGGCGCGTCGGCCAGCATCATCACATGGAGCTGGTCGAAGATCTTCCTCCGCTCGGCCTCCTCGCTGACCAGCGTCGCCTTCTCGATCAGGGCGTTGGCCTCCGCATTGTCCCAGACCTTCGAGGGCAGCTTGTCCTTCGGCCCGGAGAACTGGTTGTAGCTCTGGGCGGGGTCGATGCGGGCCGAGTAGCTGAAGGACATCATCTGGTAGTTGCCCTTCGAGAACCGGTCGAGCTGCGTCGCCCATTCCAGGATCTCGATCTCGGCCTTGATGCCGGCGGCCTGCAGCATCGCCTGCGCCATGATCGCGACGGGGTAGCTCGGCACCGTCGAACGCTTGTTGGCGATCAGCTTGATCGTCTCGCCCTTGTAGCCGGCCTCCGCCAGCAGCTTCTTCGTGCGGGCGAGGTCGTGGCTGTAGCGCTTCTTCTGGACCTCGTCATAGAAGGGCGAGGTGATGTAGACGGCCGAGTTGTTGGTCTTGCCGAGGCCGTTCGAGACCGCGCCGACGATCTCGTCCTGATCGAGCGCCGCGACGATCGCCTGGCGCATGCGGACATCGCCGAGCAGCGGGTCGCGTGTCTGGAGCAGGATGCCGTGCTTGGTGGCGCTGGGCGCGGTCAGCACCTGCAGGCCGCTCTTCTTCATTTCCGGCACGTCCTCGTCCGGCACGTCGGCGACGTCGAGCGCGCCCGACATCAGGCCGGCTTTCACGGTCGCGCCATCCGCGATCGAGAGGAACTTGACCTCGGCGACCTGCGGGCGCTTGGAGCCGACATAGCCGTCACGCTTGTCCCCGACAGGCGAGACATAGCCGTCGAAGCGCTTCAGCAGGACGAATTCGCCGCGGCGCCAGTCGGCGAGCTGGAACGGGCCGGTGCCGATCGGCTTGTCCCAGCTGCCATCGGCCTTGACCGAATCCTTGTGCAGGATCGCGACCATGGCGCAGTCGGTGCGGGCCATCGTGTCGAGGAAGAGCGCGCTCGGCTTCTCGAGCTTCATCACCACGGTCGTGGCATCAGGGGCCGTCGCATCCGTGACCTTGAGGCCGAGGCGTCCATCGAACTCCGCCTTGCAGCGCCAGTCGGTCTTCGCGTCCATGTAGCGGTTCCAGCTCCACAGCACGTCGGCCGAGGTCATCTCGGCGCCGTTGTGGAACTTCACGCCCTTGCGCAGGTGAAAGGTGTAGGTCAGTCCGTCAGCGGACACGTCGACCTTCTCGGCCAGCAGCGGCGCGACGGCACCGTTCTCGCGATAGCCGACGAGGCCCTCGACCATGTGCAGCACGACGGCGTCGGTATTGTCGTCGCGGTTGACGCCGGGGTTGGTGCTGCGGATGTCGGCATTCAGCGCGACATTGATGGTCTGTCCCTGCGCCGCGCTGCCGATGAGCGCGAATGCGAAAGCGGACGCCGAAATGCGGATCATTCTCGTTCCCCTTCTTGTTCTGCCGTGTGGACGCGCCCTTGAGGGGCGCGCCGCGATAGCGCGGGAGATCCCGAAGATGGAGCGGCGGAGCCGCTATTCGCCGACCGTGACTTCCCAGGCCCGCGGCAGCGAGCTCACGGTCGAGACATAGCCCTTGGTCTTGGCGCTCATCGCGCCGCCGACGATGCCGTTATAGAGCATCACCATCGGCACCTCGGCGAGGAAGCGCTGGTGCATCCCGTCGAAGATCTTCTGGCGCTCGGCGCGGTCGGTCACGATCATCGACTTGTCGAGCTCGGCCTGGACCTCGGGGTTGTCCCAGAGCTTGCGCGGCTGCTTGTCCTTCGGCCCCGTCATCGATTCGTAGCTGAGCGCGGGGTCCATGCGGCCGGAATAGGGGAAGGCCTGGATCTGGTAATTGCCCTTGCTGTAGCGGTCGAGCTGCGTCGCCCATTCCAGCACCTCGATCTCGACGTTGATGCCGACGGCCTGCAGCATCTGCTGCGCGACGACGGCGGCGTCGAAGCTCTCGGGGTAGCGCTTGTTGGCGAGCATCACGATCTTCTCGCCCTTGTAGCCGGCTTCGGCGATCAGTTTCTTCGCGACGGCCGGGTCGTGCTTCCAGCCCTGCTTCTGGACCGGGCCGTAATAGGCCGAGAGCGCCGGGACGATCGAGTTGTTCGGCGTGCCGATGCCGTCGCTGACGGCGTTGACCAGCTCCTTGGAGTCGATCGCGGCGGCGATCGCCTGGCGCAGCTTGACGTTCTGCAACAGCGGGTCGCGCGTCTGGATGATCAGGCCGACGAGGCCCATGCTGGTGACGACGGAGGTCTTGACCTTGTCGTTCTTCTTCAGCTCGGCGATGTCGGTGTTGGCGATGTCGGGGACGATGTCGATGTCGCCGCGCAGCAGGGCGGCCTTGGCGGTCGCATTGTCCGGGATGATAAGGAAGCGCACCTCGTCGACGAGGGGCTTCTTGGCGCCTGTCAGTCCGTCGATCTTGCCGGGCAGGGCGGCATAGTCGGCGAAGCGCTCCAGCCTGATGTATTCGCCGCGCTTCCATTCGGCGAACTTGAACGGGCCGGTGCCGATCGGCTTGTCGAATGAGCCATCCGCCTTGACGGAATCCTTGTGGATGATGCCGGTCATGGCACAATCGGTGCGGGCGAGGGCGGAGAGGAAGAGCGCGCTGGGCTTGTCGAGCGCGAACACGACCGTCCGCGCGTCCGGCGAGGTGACGTTCTCGACCTTGACCTGGCCGCGCCCGTCGAATTCCGACAGGCAGCGCCAGTCCGTCTTCGGGTCCATGTAACGGCTCCAGCTCCACAGCACATCGGCTGCGGTGAGCGGCGCGCCGTTGTGGAACTTGACGCCCTGGCGCAGCGTGAAGGTGTAGCTCTTGCCGTCCGGCGAGATGTCGATCTTCTCGGCGAGCAAGGGCTTGGGCAAGGCGTCCTCGCCATAGCCGACGAGGCCTTCGACCATCTGCACGATGACGCCGTCGGTGTTGGCGTCGCGATTGACGCCCGGATTGATCGAGCGGATGTCGGCGCGCAGCTGGATCTTGAGCGTGCTGGCCTCGGCCAGCTGGACCAGGCCGCCGCACATCAACACGGCGGCGAGGGCGGTGGAGGTGGTTCGGCGCATCGTGTTCCCCGTTCTTGTTTGGTTGTGACGCGGTACCGGAGCCGCTGCGCATCTTCGCGTGCGCGGGCGGCTCCGGCCTTTTTGACGCATGTTCCTCAGGCGAGGCGGCAACCGTTTCGCCTGAAGCTATCCTGCCGGATTACTCGGCGGCTTCGGCGAGCAGGATCGGGTCCTCGGTCAGGCTGTAGCGGGTGAACACGCGGTTCTCGGCGGGCAGCGGCGCGACTTCCATGATGCCCTTGGCAGGCTGCATGATGACCATCGCGACGGTAGCGGAGAGGTTGCCGGCCTCGTTCGGACGGGCCGGGCGGCAGACCGAGTATGGCGACAGGAAATCGTCGAAGAGAGCTTCCTTGAGATCATCGACGGTCAGCTTCCGTCCGGCTTCGTCGAGCAGCTTCTTGACCCGCCAGTCGCGGTAGAAGCTCTCCGGAACCCGCGGGATGCTGGTATTCTTGACCTTGGTCAGCGCGACCTCGCCGACCCAGTGGTTGGCGTGAACGATCATCCCGTCTTCCGGATAGATCGGGAAGGCCTCGTCCGGGGCGCATTCGAAGTCGATGCCGAAGCCCTTCACGGTCGAGAGCATCATGTTGTTGGAGCAGGCCTTCGGCGTCGCCGCCACGGCCTTGATCGCGAACGCGAGATGCTCCTGCTCCAGCACCTTGCGGCGGATCAGGGCGAGCGGCACGCCCGTCTGGGTGAAGTCGCGCTCGCATTCGAGATAGTTGGCGGTGATCGAGATGCCGGCCGCGTTCATGCCGCAGCGGGCGAGGCCGCCAGCCTCGACGAAGGTCAGGAAGTCCGGGCCGTCGTCGCGGCGCACGCGCAGCACGATCGCCGTTTCCGCGCATTCGGCGCGCCAGTCCCAGTTCTGGCCGTGGATCAGCTCGCCGGTGGCGCTGCGCTCGGGCAGGATGATGGCGCCGGTGCAGCCGTCATCATGCTCGTCGGTGACCTCGACGGGGCGGTTCTTGATCATCCGCGCCTTGGCGATCACTTCGGTGCGGGCGTTGATCATGATGACGTCTTCGAGGGCGACGCCGGCGCCGTCGGCGATGCCGCGCATCTCCTCGATGTAGTGGGCGCCGAAGGCCTCGATCTCGCTGGCGAACTCGGCGATCAGCGCCGATTTCGCCTTGGCGTCGTAGCCGAGATCGCCCAGCTGGCCGCCATAGAGCTCGATCGAGCGCTTCACACGCTGCGGCACGGCCGCTCCGTGCTGGCGGCCGCGTTCATAGGGCGAGCCCGAGACGTCGACGAAGGGGCAGGGCTGGACCATGGCGCGCAACTTTCCGATATGCTGGCGTAACATCGATCTGTAATGTATTTCATTGCAAACTAAAACAAGCAAGGTTTTTCCGATGACCACGCCGACCCGGCTGCAGCAGGAGATCGCCGGGCGCATCCTGCAACTGGTGCGGGACGATGCGCTCGACGCAGGTGCCTGGCTGAACGAGAACGCGACGGCGCGCCGGCTGGGCGTGTCGCGCACGCCGGTGCGAGCGGCGCTCGACCATCTCGCCGAGCAGGGCATCGTCCGGCGCCATCTCAACAAGGGCATCGAGATCCTGAAGCTGCCCGCTGCGAGCGAAGGCGGGCTCCCGCCGGAGGCGATCGACCTCGCCATGGTCAAACTGGCGCATGAGCGCGAGAACGGGCTCCTGCCGGACGAGGTCTCCGAGCTGGAGGTGATGCGACGCTACGAACTCGGCCGGCCGGAGGCGCAGAAGCTGCTCGCCCGCCTCGCCGATCTCGACATGGTCGAGCGCAAGCCCGGCTATGGCTGGCGCTTTCTGCACGAGCCGCGCGACAAGCGCCTGCGCGACGAGAGCTATCGTTTCCGGATGGTGGTCGAGCCGATGTGCATGCTCGAGCCGGGCTTTCGTCTCGAGTCCGGCTGGATCGCCGAGATGCGGGCGCGGCATGTCGAGGCCCTCGAACGCCCGTGGCGCGAATCCTCCAGCATCGCCTTCTATGAAATGAATGCCGCCTTTCACGAGGGCCTGGCTGCGGCCACCGGCAATCGCTACTTCCATTCCGCGGTGAGGCGCCAGAACCAGCTCAGGCGCCTGTCGAACTACGATTGGGGCCTTGGCTTCGAGCGCGTGCAGGTGAACTGCACCGAGCATCTCGCCATGCTCGGCCATCTGGAGGCCGGCGAGAACGAGGTGGCCTCGGCGCTGATGCGCAGCCATCTGCTGCGGGCGAGCAAGCTCAGGCTCGGCACGAGGCAGGCTGAAACGACCGCGTGAATTGGCCCCGCCCTGTCATGGGATGGCTGTCCTGCCGCCGGGGTGGTTGACCTGACGGCGATTTGGGCGAGCAATGACCGAAATCCCGTCAATGACGAGTCGAGTGCCATGACCATTCATCAGCGCCCCCAAACGATCGACGCCGCCAAGCTGGACAAACTGGCCGAGGTCGCCATCCGCGTCGGCCTCAACCTTCAGCCGGGCCAGGATCTGTTCCTGACCGCGCCGGTCGCGGCGCTGCCGTTGGTCAGGCGCATCGCCGAGCACGCCTACAAGGCCGGCGCCGGCATCGTCACCCCGATGCTCTCCGACGAGGAGGTCACGCTCGCGCGCTATCGCTATGCACCCGAGGCGAGCTTCGACAAGGCGCCGGGCTGGCTGTACGAAGGCGTCGCCAAGGCCTTCTCGGCCAATACCGCGCGGCTCGCGGTCGTCGGCGACAATCCGATGCTGCTGGCGAACGAGGACCCGGCCAAGGTCGGCCGCGCCAGCAAGGCGAACTCCGTCGCCTATCAGCCGGCGCTGGAGAAGATCGCCGGCTTCGACATCAACTGGAACATCCTGGCCTATCCGAGCGCGGCCTGGGCGATGCAGGTCTTCCCCGAGGATGCCGAGGAGGTCGCGGTCGGCAAGCTGGCCGAGGCGATCTTCGCGGCGTCGCGCATCAACGAGACTGATCCCGTCGCCGCCTGGGCGGCGCATAACGCTGCGCTCCGGGCCCGCCGCGACTGGCTGAACGGGCAGCGCTTCGCCGCGCTGCACTTCACCGGGCCGGGCACCGACCTCACCGTGGGGCTGGCCGACGGCCATGACTGGCAGGGCGGCGCCTCGCCGGCCAAGAACGGCGTCGTCTGCAACCCGAACATCCCGACCGAGGAGGTCTTCACCACACCGCATGCGCGGCGGGTCGAGGGCCATGTCTCGAGCACCAAGCCGCTCTCCTATCAGGGCTCGCTGATCGACGGCATCCAGGTGCGCTTCGAGGGTGGCCGGATCATCGAGGCCAAGGCGGCACGGGGCGAGGCGGTTCTGAACAAGGTGCTCGATACCGACGAAGGCGCGCGCCGGCTCGGCGAAGTGGCGCTGGTGCCGCATTCCTCGCCGATCTCGAGGAGCGGCATCCTGTTCTACAATACGCTGTTCGACGAGAACGCCTCCTGCCACATCGCGCTCGGCCAGTGCTATTCGAAGTGCTTCGTCGACGGCGCCAGCCTCACGCCGGAGCAGATCGCGGCACAGGGCGGCAACAAGAGCCTGATCCATATCGACTGGATGATCGGCTCGGGCGAGGTCGATATCGACGGCGTCCATGAAGACGGGCGTCGCGTGCCGGTGTTCCGCAAGGGCGAGTGGGCCTGAGAGGCGCATTCCACCTTCAGGACGGATTCTGCCGCAGCCAGTCTCCCAGCGAGGGGCGATGATGCCCGTCCCGTCCGGTCATGGCAGGGGCGGCAACCATCGCGTTGAGCACGGCTTCCTGCGTCGCCTCGGCCGCGGCTCGGAAGAGTGTGTCAATCCGGTTTTCGTTGAGGGCCCGGAGCGGGACGAGATCGTCTCGCTGGTCGTGCTCGATCTGATCTGACGTGCTGAAGGCAACGGCGATGTCGCCGCTGCCATTGCCCCAGAAGGCGCCGAGCCGGGCGAGGCCGGCGCCGGCGCGGCGCGCGGTGCGCTGAAGCTGGCGTGACTCCAGCGGAATGTCGGTGGCGATCACGAGGATGACGGAGCCGCGCTCGGCCTGTGGCCGCGCGCTCGGCGGGGCGGGGCGGCGGCCATCGGGAAGAACGAGATCGCCCGCATTCCCGAAATTCGCCAGCGCGAGCACACCGAGCGTGTGACCGGACCTGTCGAGGTCGAAGCGTCGGGACGCCGTGCCGATGCCGCCCTTGAAGCCGAAGGCGCTCATCCCGGAGCCCGCACCGACCGCGCCTTCCGCAACAGGGCCGGAGGCGGCGGCGTCGAGCGCGGCGAAGGCATGCTCCTGCGTCAGTGCGCGGGCGCGGATGTCGGAGAGATAGCCGTCATTGCATTCGAGGACGAGCGGGTTGACCGTGCCGGTTTCGCGGCCGATGTCGGCGTTGGCCGCCAGCGCCCGCGTCACCAGCGCGTCGAAGCCGGTGCCGACAGCGAGCGTGTTTCCAAGCAGGAGCGGCGTCTCGATCTGGCCGAGTTCGGCGAGCTGCATGAGTCCGGCGCTCTTGCCGAAGCCGTTGATGACGTCGACCGCTGCGCGCACCTTGCGGCGGAAGAGATTGCCGTCATGGGGCAGGAGCGCCGTGAAGCCGGTGCGGATGTCGCCTTCCTGCAGGGTGCAATGCCCGAGCTTCACGCCGGGAACGTCGGTGATGGCGTTGAGCGGGCCCGGCCGCATGATGCCGCAGGAGAGGCCGAAATCGCGCAGGCGTTGGGTCATGTGCCGGGTCTCGATGG
>NZ_JBIWYK010000029.1:0-14357 GCF_044752385.1 Allobosea sp. CER48
GATCCCGACCGGGCTAGTACAGCCGCCCGCCATCCGGCACGGCATGGCCCGGCCCGAGCAGCACGACCTCTCCCTCGGCATCGGGGATGCCCAGCGTCAGAACCTCCGACATGAACTTCCCGATCTGACGCGGCGGGAAGTTGACCACTGCCAGCACCTGCCGGCCCGGAAGCTCCTCGGGCCGGTAATGCCTGGTGATCTGCGCCGAGGATCGCTTGCGGCCGATAGTGCCGCCGAAGTCGATGACGAGCTTGATCGCCGGTTTGCGCGCTTCCGGGTAGGGCTCGGCTTCGACGATCGTGCCGACACGGATGTCGACCTTGAGGAAATCGTCGAAGCCGATGAGCTCCGCCGGTTCAGCCGAACTGCTCAAAACTCCTCCCAGCCCTTGTCGCGGGCGTCGAGATCGATCTTGTGTGCGGTGGCCGCCCTCGTGGCCACGGCGGCCTTGGCCGGACGCGGCGCGGCAGGCCGGGGTGCGGCGGCAACCGACGGCGAGATCGCCGCCTGCATCGTCCGCGCGATCGCCTTGAGGCCTGCAACGTCGCTGCCGAGCTGGAAGCGGGCGACCAGCGCCGACAGGCGATCGGCTTCCTGCGACAGCGAATGGGCGGCAGCGGTCGATTCCTCGGCCATGGCAGCGTTCTGCTGCGTCGCCTGGTCCATCTCGCCGACGGCGGAGTTGACCTCCTGCAGGCCCGAGGCCTGCTCCTGCGCGGCACCGGCGATCTCCGCAACGAGGCCCGTGACGCGGGTGATCTCGGTCGCCATGCGCTGGAGGGCACCGCCGGTCTGGCCGACGAGGGCAACCCCCTTCTCGACCTCGATCGCCGAAGCGTCGATCAGCGTCTTGATCTCCTTGGCGGCGGAAGCGGAGCGCTGTGCCAGTGCCCGCACCTCGGAGGCCACCACCGCGAAGCCCTTGCCGGCATCGCCGGCGCGCGCCGCCTCCACCGAGGCATTGAGCGCGAGCAGGTTGGTCTGGAAGGCGATCTCGTCGATCACGCCGACGATCTGCGAGATCTCCTGCGCCGACTTTTCGATACCGCCCATCGCCGTCACTGCATCGCGCACGATGCTGGTCGACTGCTCGGCCTCGGACTTGACCTGCTCCGTCGCGTGATTGGCGAGGCGCGCGCTCTCCGCCGTCTGGCGGACAGTGGCGGTGAGTTCGTCAAGCGCGGTAGCCGTCTCTTCGACCGAGGAGGCCTGCTGCTCGGTGCGGCTCGCGAGGTCGTCGGCCGCCTGGCTGATCTCGGTGGAGCCTGCCTTCATGCTCTCGGTGTTGGTCGCGATCTGGCGCATCGCATCCTGGAGCTTGGCAATGGCGCCGTTGAAGTCGTCCCTGAGCTTCACGTATTCGGCGCTGAACGCTGCCTCGATCCGGTAGGTCAGATCGCCGTCGGAGAGGCGCTCGAGGCCCGTGGCAAGTGCCTGCACCACATTGGCCTGGACGCGCGCATGCTCGGCACGGTCGGCCTCGTTCCTGCGGCGCTCGCCATCGGCGGCGCTGCGGTGCCCGGCGGCCTCCTCCTCGGCGCGCAGCTTGTCGGCTTCCATCGCCTCCTTGGCGAGGGCGGCATCGCGGAAGACGACGAGGGAGCGCGCCATCGAGCCGACCTCGTCGGAACGCTCCTGATGGGCGATCGCCGTGTCGAACTGCCCGGCCACCAGCCCGTCCATCGATCCCTTCAGCGAGTTGAGCATGGCATTGGCGCGGCGGCTCAGCAGGACGACGAGGCCCAGCATCAGGAGGCCGAGCGGCACCAGCACCTTGGCGACGCCGGCCACCATCCCGGTGAACGCGGCATCGACATCCTGGACATGCAGGCCGGAGCCGACCAGCCACTGCCACTTCGGAATGCCGACAACGTAGGAAATCTTGAGGGACGGCTCCTTGTCGCCCGCCTTGAGCCAGCCGTAGTCGAGGAAGCCCTCGCCCTTGGCCTTCACCAGCGCGATCATGTCCTGGACGAAGAACTTGCCGTCCGCGTCCTTGAGCGGCTTCATGTCCGTCGACTGGATCTTCTTGTTCGCGTGCAGGACGCTGACCCCGTCATAGTTGACGAGGAAGTAGTAGTTCCCATCATCGAAGCGCGCGTTGCCGAGGGCCTCCATGGCCATCTTCTTGGCGTCGTCTTCCTTGAGCTCGCCGGCCTCGACGCGGGCGAGATAGCCCTTCACGGTCGTTGCCGCAGCCTCGACGAGATTCTTCATCTCGTCGCGCTTGAGCGCGAGCATTTCGTTGCGGGCGGCATTCAACGTGTAGCCGACGCTGCCGATAGCGATCAGCACGGCCAAGGCTGCGATCAGTGCGAAGGAGCGGCTGATCGACAGGGTCGCAAGCTTCTTGAAGAAAGACATACGCGTGTCCTGCGCGAGATGGGGCCTTCCACCTCGCGCAAATTGACTAAAACGCGCTTAACATGGGCCCATTTCGGCCACATTTGTGCAGCCACACCCGCGGCCGTCCTTGCGTCAGATCGCCGGGGCGTAGTCCTCGTTGTCTTCCCCGCGATCGGCAGCTCTCTCGCGCCGGCGCGCCTTCAACGGCCGTCCCGAGCAGATCGCACGCGCCAGGCCTCTGAACGGCGCCGTCAACCGATGGAAATCCTCGGCCCGGGCAAGGACGCAGCTGGCGAGCTTCAGTTCGCGATCGAGACGCGCCATGGTCTTCGACTGCTCCGGTTCGTCGTCGTCGAGCCAGGTCTCCGACACCCGCGCCATCAGCAACACCGCACCCTGGACGCGCACGTGACCGAGCGCGTCTTCTGTCGGGATGCCCGCCGACGCCAGCAGGTAGCGCCAGGAATTGACCGCCCCGCGGTTCAGCGCAGCAAGCGCCAGCGGATCGCGCCGGATCACGGGCGCGATCTTCCGGAGGCCCGCCTTGTATGGTGCCATCGCGTCGAGCCGGCGCATGACCAGATCGAACATGCGCTCCTTCGCCGGTTCGGCTGCCAGATCATCCGAACCGCCGGCCAGCACCGCCTCATCGGCAAGCCGGGTCACCCCGCCCAGCATCGCGAGCTTGGATGGAAAGAGCCCGCGCAGTTGCGCGAGCGTCAGCCCGGCCTCGGTCGCGATGTCCGGCAGCTCGATCTGATCCCAGGGCCGCTCGGCAGCAAGCTTCATCAACGCATCGACGGCGCGCTTGCGAGGATCGATCGGCTTCTCGCCGGCCTTGGCCGACGGGCTGGGCTCGGCGCCAGCCGAGGTGGTGGAAACGGGTTTGCGGGCCATGGGATAGCTCCTCTCGCTTCGCGTCGAGAGAAGGTTAGGCCGCTATCGTGGCGGGTGGAAGGCCGGCAGCCGCATTTTCAAGTGAAGCCGAGGCCGGCTCACACGGGCGGTCAGAGCAACGCAAATATCTGAAACTGTTCGGCTTCCAGCGACAATCGAGCAGCTTCAGCCGGAAAGCTCGCCGGCGCGGCGTTTCGCAGCAGCGACCGCCTTGCGCATCAACGGCTTCAGCCCGTCATCCGCCATCAGGACTTCGAGCGCCGCAGCCGTCGTACCTCCCGGCGAGGTCACGTTCTGGCGCAACGTCCCGGGCGGAAGCGGCGACTGGAACAGCAACTCGCCCGCGCCCTCCACCGTCGCCCGCGCCAGCCGCTCGGCGACGTCGGCCGGCAGGCCGGCCTCAGCCCCTGCCGCGGCCAGGCATTCGACGAGGTGGAAGACATAGGCCGGTCCCGAGCCCGAGACTGCCGTCACCGCGTCGATCAATCCTTCGTCATCGAGCCATTCGACCTTTCCGATGCTGCCGAGCAGCGCATCGGCGGTGGCACGCTGCGCAGCGGTGACGCCCTTGCCCGGGGCGGCAGCCGTGACGCCGCGCTGGACCGAGGCCGGCAGGTTGGGCATGGCCCGAATGATCGCAGCCGCGTTCGGAAGGCGGGCTGCGAGATCGCCCAGCGTCTTGCCGGCAAGGATCGAGATCAGCAGCGTGCGGGGATGGATGAAGGCCTGGACAGCAGGCGCAGCCGTATCGAGCATCTGAGGCTTGGTGGCGAGCACGACGACATCGGCGGCGGCGATATCCTTCGCGGACGGGTTGAGCCGCATTCCCTTCTCCCCGGCGAGCTCGACCATCTCGTCCGAAGGCTTCGGGTCGATGAGGCTGATTCCCTTCGGATCCATGCCGATGCGCAGCCAGCCCTCCAGCATGGCCCCGCCCATCTTGCCCGCGCCGATCAGGACGAGCGATTGCGGAAGGGAATTCGACATTGTGGCCTCGCAACGGCTGAACGGCTCCCGGGCAGGTGCCGGGCTTCCGGGATTCGCTGACCCGCAGCCTTCCCGTCGCGACGCCGCCGGGTCAAGCCCAACCGCAAAGGCGTGCGCAGTCAGGCTTCGCCGACCGTCTCCAGGATAGCACCTTCCATGCCCTCCTTCGCGGTCTTGCCGGCCCAGACGACGAACTGGAAGGCCTGATAATAGCGCTCGCAAGCTTCGACAGCCGTCCGGATCAGGGCCGCCGCCTGCTCGTCGGTCGGCTCGGCTCCACCGGAGAGCAGAAGCGCATGGCGGTACATCACCACGCTTTCGCTGCTCCACAGGTCGAAATGGCCGAGCCAGAGCTGCTCGTTGACCAGGCTCACCAATTGCAGAACCTCGCCGCGCCGCCGCTCCGGCACCTTGAGATCGAAGGCGCAGGCGATATGCAGCGCCTCGACCTCGGCAAGCCAGGTGATCGCGACCTGATATTCCGACCAGCCGCCCGTGACGGCGACCGACAGCTCATCCTCGCTGTCGCGATCGAAGGTCCAGCCGTTGAGGGAAGCGAGCCGTTCGAACAGGTCGAGCGGGTTGGAAGGCCGATCCAGATCGGCATCCATATCGAGATCCATCATGCCCTAGAGTCCACCCTCCGAGGCTGATGCCCCGGCGCGTTCGAGAAGAGGAACACGGCGACTGGAAAGCCGAAGGAACGCAACTCACCTCCGGAACGCCCCGGAAGGGCACTCCATCCGCCGGCTGGAACCGAATCCATCCGACGAATCGATTCTTTCCACCGACGATAGCGCAGGCGCTGTGACGCTCCCAACACAACGCGAAGCTCCGCGGATTCGCCCAATGGGCTCAATCCCCCGGAAGGGCTGTCCACAGCACATGGCTGTGGACATGACACATCGGCATGAGGGCTATCGTTTGCCGGGGGGGCCGCTCGGGCCTCGTGGATCGGGCCTCGTCGATCAGGACTTGCCGAGCTTGTCCTCGAGCGCAGCGAGCCGTGCGGCAAGCTTGTCGTTCTCTTCGCGGGCGATCAGCGCCATCTCGCGCACCGCCTCGAACTCCTCGCGGGTGACGACGTCGAGATCGCGCAGCAGCCGCTCGATCTGCGTCTTCACGACCGTCTCGACCTCACGCCGCACGCCCTGCGCCGCTCCGGCCGCGTCGGTGGCGAGGCGGGCGATGTCGTCGAGGATGCGGTTTCCGGGGTTGACCATGGCTCTCTCCCATCGGGGGCGAAACTCTCTGCCCAAAGCCTATAGGCAGCGCGGCCCGAGGCCGCAATTGCGACCAGGGGTCCGGCTTGCCGACAGGCCGGAGGCAGGATCACATGGCCATCTGTCCGGAGGAGACGCGCCATGGCCCTGCATTTCACGCCGACCGAGTTCGCCCGACGCCGCAATGCGCTCCTCGCCGCGATGCAGGCCGAGCGCCTCGACGCGCTGTTCCTGTTCCAGCAGGAATCGATGTTCTGGCTGACCGGCTACGACACCTTCGGCTTCTGCTTCTTCCAGTGCCTCGTCGTCAGGGCGGACGGCACCATGGCATTGCTGACACGCTCGGCTGATCTCCGGCAGGCCCGGCAAACCTCCAACCTGACAGATATCCGGATCTGGAAGGACGGACGCGACGCCAATCCGGCGAGCGATCTGCTGGCGCTCTCGGATGAGCTCGGCCTGTCCGGCAAGCGCGTCGGCGTCGAGTTCGAATCCTATGGTCTCGTCGCCTCGAACTACCGCAAGCTGGAAGCCGCCTTCTCCGGCAAGGCCGATCTCGTCGATGCCTCGACGATCGTCACGCGGTTGCGAGCCGTGAAATCGGCGCAGGAGATCGTCCATGTCCGCCGCGCCGCGGCCCTTGCCGACGCGGCTGACCGGGCTGCGCTCCACATGATTCGCGCCGGAGCCGATGAGGGCGAGATCCTCGCCGCCCAGCACGACGCCATATTCGCCGGTGGCGGCGACTATCCGGCGAACGAATTCATCATCGGGTCGGGCAGCGACGCCCTGCTCTGCCGATACAAGTCCGGCCGTCGCCGGCTCGATGCCAGCGACCAGATCACCCTCGAATTCGCCGGTGTCGACCGGCACTATCATGTCGCCGCCATGCGCACAGTCGTGGTCGGCGATCCGCGCCCGCTGCACCGCCCCTATCACGCCGCCGCCCGCGACGCACTTCTGGCTTGCGAGGCCGAGCTGAAGCCCGGCCGCACCGCCGGAGACGTCTTCGCCGCCCATGCCCGCGTCTTCGACGAGCACGGCCTCTCACAACACCGGCTCAACGCCTGCGGCTATTCGCTGGGCGCCAAGTTCACGCCGTCCTGGATGGACTGGCCGATGTTCTACGAGGGCAACGACTGGGAGATCGTGCCGGGCATGGTGATGTTCGCGCACATGATCCTGATGGATTCGGAGAGCCTGACCGCCATGTGCCTCGGCCGGACCTATCTGGTCGGCGAGAACGGCGCCGAGGCCCTCAATCTGCCCGATCTGGACCTCGTCCTTCGTTGAGCCTAGAAACGAGGCACAGGGAATCTCGAAGCAGTCCACAGCCCAAAGGGCGGGAGGCGTCATGATCAACCGTTTGAGCGGCCTCGCACTGGGGCCGGTTTTTGCGCTGACGCTCGCCGGCTGTCAGGAAACTACCCAGACCGCGGCCCTGCCGCGCGTCGATGCGCCTGGCGTGCCGGTCTCGGTGCAGAGCATCTCCGGCGCTCCGGACGATGTGACCACGAACTTTGCCGGCCTGCTCGGCGAAGCTGCCGCGGAGCGCAGGATGGAGATCGTTCCCGGCAACAAGCCGGCGCGCTTTCGCGTGAAGGGCTATCTCACAGCCCAGCCGACCGAGGATGGCCAGACCTCGCTCGCCTTCGTCTGGGATGTCTATGATTCGGCCAAGCAGCGCGCGCAGCGCGTTCAGGGCGAGAGCATCGGCAAGCGCAGCAGCGGCTCCGATCCCTGGTCAGGCATCGATCAGACCGTGGTCGCGAAGGCCGCCTCCGACTCGATGAACGCGATCGCGAGCTTCCTCGTCACCACGCCGGCCGTGGAGACGCTCGGAACCGACAAGGACAAGAAGACCGACAAGCCGGCAAAAGCTGGTACCAAGGTCGCCGCGACCACCGACAAGAAGAGCTGACCGCGGCCGCTCGGCCGGCCGCGCGACGCAACGTCAGTGGATTCCGGGTCACGCCGCGGCCGCAAGCGCCTTTTTGAGCACCGATATTGCAGCGCAGCGGTCGACTCCATGTCATCGCACTGTTAAGAGCCGTTCGAATTGAGCCGGCCTCGGCCTGCTCGTGCCCCGCCTCGTCCAACGGTGCGCTACGGAATGCCCTCTCATTTTAAAGTCGTCGCCGGCAACTCCAACCGGCCGCTTGCGGAAGCCATCTGCAGCCACCTCAGCATTCCCTTGGCCAAGGCCACCGTCCGGCGCTTCGCGGACATGGAGGTCTTCGTCGAGATCCAGGAGAATGTGCGCGGACAGGATGTCTTCGTCATCCAGTCCACCTCCTTCCCGACCAACGACCATCTGATGGAGCTGCTCATCATCACCGATGCGCTGCGCCGCTCCTCGGCCAAGCGCATCACGGCAGTGATCCCCTATTTCGGCTATGCCCGTCAGGACCGCCGCGCCTCGGGCCGCACGCCGATCTCGGCCAAGCTCGTCTCCAACCTGATCACCCACGCCGGCGTCGACCGCGTGCTGACGCTCGACCTGCATGCCGGCCAGATCCAGGGCTTCTTCGACATCCCCACCGACAACCTGTTCGGCGCCCCGCTGATGGCGCGCGACATCAAGGACCGGCTGGAGTGGAAGAACGCGATGGTCGTCTCGCCGGACGTCGGCGGCGTGGTCCGCGCCCGCGCACTCGCGAAGCGCATCGATGCGCCGCTCGCCATCGTCGACAAGCGCCGCGACAGGCCCGGCGAATCCGAGGTCATGAACATCATCGGCTCGGTCGAGGGCCGTTCCTGCATCCTGATCGACGATATCGTCGACTCCGGCGGCACGCTGGTGAACGCAGCCGAAGCGCTGCTGGATCAGGGCGCCAAGGAAGTCTTCGCCTACATCACCCACGGCGTGCTCTCGGGCGGCGCGGTCGCGCGCATCGCCTCCTCCAAGCTCAAGGAGCTGGTCATCACCGACTCGATCATGCCGACCGAGGCGGTGAAGGTCGCGCGCAACATCCGCGTGATCTCCATCGCCGGGCTGATGGGCGAGGCGATCGAGCGCACGGCGAGCGAGACCAGCGTGTCGAGCCTGTTCGATTGAGGACGGGAAGGTGAGTTCCGGCGCGCTCGTCCTGTTTTCAGGCGGCCAGGATTCCACAACCGCACTGGCCTGGGCGCTCGATCGTTTCGACACGGTCGAGACTATCGGCTTCGATTATGGCCAGCGCCATCTCGTCGAGATGGAATGCCGCCTCGCCATCCGCGACAACCTGCCGGCACTGTCCGCCCGCTATGCCGAGCGGCTCGGCCCGGATCATCTGGTCGACCTGAAGGCCCTGGGCGCGCTCTCCGAGACGGCGCTGACGCGCGAGACCGAGATCAGCTTCGCCGAGACCGGCCTGCCGAGCACCTTCGTGCCGGGGCGCAACCTGATCTTCCTGACCTTCGCGGCGGCCCTCGCCTATCGCCGCGGGCTGAAGCATATCGTGCTGGGCGTCTGCGAGACCGATTATTCCGGCTATCCCGACTGTCGCGACGACACGATCAAGGCGATGCAGGTCGCGCTCGGCCTCGGCCTCGACCGCCGGCTGGTGCTGCACACGCCGCTGATGTGGCGCGACAAGGCACAGACCTTCGCACTGGCACGACAGCTCGGCGGGCAGCCCCTCCTCGATCTCGTCGTCGAGCAGACGCATAGCTGTTACCTGGGCGACAGGACCACGCGGCATGACTGGGGCTTCGGCTGCGGTCATTGCCCGGCATGCGATTTGCGCGCAAAAGGCTTCGCAGCCTACCTCGCAACACCCGACGACAGCGGACCTTCCTATGACACGTGACAGCCAGCGGCGGCTCGAAGGCATCGTCGCCCTCGTTCTGTTCGGCCTCACCATCCCTGCAGCCAACTGGCTGATCGGCAATGCCGGCACGGTCTGCGTGCCGAACGGCCCCTGCCTCGTGCCGGTCTGGCCGGGAGTCATGGCGCCGAGCGGCGTCCTGATGGTCGGTCTTGCACTGGTGCTGCGCGACATCGTCCAGCGCCGCCTCGGCACGCTCGCCGGCCTCGGGGCCATCGGCGTCGGCACGCTGATTTCGGCGACGCTCGCGCCGGCGGCGATCGTGACCGCATCCGCGGCCGCCTTCCTGCTCTCCGAGCTAGCCGATTTCGCGATCTACACGCCGCTGCAGCGCAAGCGCTTCCTGACGGCGGTCTTCGCATCCGGCGTTGTCGGGCTCGTGGTCGACAGCCTTGTCTTCCTGCAACTCGCCTTCGGAAATCTCGATTTCCTTGCCGGGCAGATCATCGGCAAGGCCTGGATGGTGCTGTTCGCACTGCCGCTGATGCTTCTCCTGCGTCGCCGCGACGAACGCCTCGGCCTCGTCGCGGCCTGAGGGGACGGCCGCATCCGCCGCCGCGAATGTGGACTGCGGCAACAGGGTTGAGATTGCGCCGGTTTTCGCCTATGAGCAGCCGCGCGTCCCGCTGACACCCTTGGAGGCTCTGGACGCGCAAACCGATGGCCGCCACGAGGCGGCCTTGTCATTTACGAGTCTAAGGACAACACACATGACCGCCGTGAAGCAAATCGAGGCTTCGGCGCGCGCACAGGTCGGCAAGGGGGCCGCCCGTGCTGTTCGCCGCCAGGGCCAGACGCCTGCCGTTATCTATGGTGGGGGCGCCGCTCCCGAAGCCATCGCGCTCGACGCCAACAAGACCCGCCAGCTGATTTTCGGCGGCCACTTCCTGACCACGATCTTCGAGATCTCGGTCGCCGGTAAGAAGCAGCGCGTCATTCCGCGCGATTACCAGCTCGACCCGGTCAAGGACTTCCCGATTCACGTCGATTTCCTGCGCGTCGCCAAGGGCCAGACCGTCACGGTCCAGGTCCCGGTCCACGTCGTCGATCAGGAGCAGAGCCCGGGCGTCAAGAACGGCGGCCTCGTCCAGATCGTCGAGCACGCGCTCGAAGTGACCGTCGAGCCCGACAGCATCCCGGAGTCCATCGACGTTTCGGTGGCCGGCCTGAATGTCGGCGACTCCGTCCACGCCGATGCGATCAAGCTTCCGGCCGGCGCCAAGCTGACCGTCGGCGCTGACGCGACGATCGTCACGATCTCTGCGCCGACCGTCGAGGCCGAGCCGGCCGCCGACGCGGCTGCCGAGGCCCCGGCCGAAGCCAAGGCCTGATGAAACGGCGCTTCGGCGCCGCTTCCATCGGAACGATCTCGAGACGGCCGGGTTTCCCGGCCGTTTTGCTATGGCATCGGACCGCAAAGTCGCTCCCGGTTTTCGGGCGAATCCGATGCTGAACTGACAGGCCTGCCGGAGTCCCGCCATGCTGATCTTCGCCGGCCTCGGCAATCCCGGCGCGCGCTATGCCCGCAACCGGCACAATATCGGCTTCATGGCCGTCGAGGAGATCGCGCGCCTCCATCGCGCCTCACCCTGGCGTACGCGCTTCCAGGCCGAATCATGCGAGGCCACCATCGGCGGCGAGAAGGTGATCCTGCTCAAGCCGCAGACCTACATGAACGAATCCGGCCGCTCGATCGGCGAGGCCGCACGCTTCTTCAAGATCGCCCCCGCCGACGTCGTCGTCTTCCATGACGAGCTCGACCTCGCCCCGGCGAAGCTGCGTGTGAAGCTGGGCGGCGGCAATGCCGGACATAACGGCCTGCGTTCCACGACGGCCGCGATCGGGAATGAATACCGCCGCGTCCGCATGGGCATCGGCCATCCCGGCGACAAGGCGCTCGTCCATTCCTATGTGCTCAACGATTTCGGCAAGGTGGAGCAACCCTGGGTCGAGGATCTCTGCACGGCCTGCGCCGATCATGCAGCCCTGCTCGCAGCCCATGACGACACCGGCTTCCAGAACAAGGTGCATCTCTTCATGGATGCGCGCGGCCACGCGGCCGTGAAGCGGCTGGGCGAAAAAGCCGCCGACTGACCGGTCAGAACGGCAGCCTGGCTCCGCCCTTCGCCACCGTGACGCGGCTCGTGCTGTAGCTGCCATCGGCCTGCCGGGTCGCCGTCATCGCGATCTGCGCGCCGGGCTTCAGTTCGCTCGCCTCCGCCGGCGCCGCCATCAGGATCGTCGCCTCCGGTGTGATCGCGACCTTCTGCTCGCCGCCCGGATAGCTCAGCACCAGATTGGCGCCATCCACCCGGGAGACCGTCTCGGCTACGGTCGCGTTTGTCATGGTCGCGTCCGGCAGCACGGCCCATGGCCGGTGCCCCTCGCCCGTGCCGCGCATCGCCTCCGGGAAGATGAGGACCTGCACAGCCAGCAGCGTGCCGTCCGGCTGCGGCTTGGCGCCGACGCCGATGAAGGCGCCCTTGGCGATGTCGGAGGCCTTCGCTGGCACGACCCCGCCAGTCGAGAAGCCCGGTGCAAGCGCGACACGGGTCTCGCGCCCTTCGGCGGTCTTCAGGGTCAGGACCGAGCCGTTCATGGCCTCGACCTCGCCGCGCAGCCGCGTGCCGCCCTGCTGGGCCTGCGCCGCGCCCGCGGCAAACATCGAAGCGAGAGCGATGGAGAGGAGCGAGAGCTTGCGCATGACGAGACGACCCGGTGCGAGGTGGGGCTGCGATCCAGCACCCGCCCCGCCCCCGCCGCCATGCACGTTCGCGTGAGCGGCACGGCGGCCATCAGGCGCGCGGCACTTGTCTTTATCGCGCAAGCCCCCCAATAAGGCCGCAACTTTCAAAGCTTCACGCCCGGCGGCGATCAAGTCCGCCGTGGGCAACGGAACAGGCGATCATGGGCTTCAAATGCGGAATCGTCGGCCTGCCGAATGTCGGCAAGTCGACCCTCTTCAACGCGCTGACGCAGACGGCCGCGGCGCAGGCCGCCAACTACCCGTTCTGCACGATCGAGCCGAATGTCGGCGACGTCGCGGTGCCCGACGAGCGGCTGGAGAAGCTCGCGGCCATCGCCGGCTCCAAGGAGATCATTCCGACCCGCCTGACCTTCGTCGACATCGCCGGTCTGGTGCGCGGCGCCTCCCGCGGTGAAGGCCTCGGCAACCAGTTCCTCGCCAATATCCGCGAATGCGATGCCATCGCGCATGTCGTGCGCTGCTTCGAGGACGGCGACATCACCCATGTCGAGGGCAAGGTCTCGCCGATCGACGATATCGAGACGATCGAAACCGAGCTGATGCTCGCGGACCTCGACAGTCTCGAGAAGCGCATCGTCCCGCTGGAGAAGAAGGCGAAGTCCGGCGACAAGGAGGCCAAGGAAGCGGTCGACCTGATGACCCGCTGCCTCATCCTGCTGCGCGACGGCAAGCCCGCCCGCCTCGTCCAGCTGGCAGCCGAGGAACGTCGGCCGTTCGAGCTGCTCGGCCTCCTCTCCTCGAAGCCGGTGCTCTATGTCTGCAATGTCGAGGAAGCCAGCGCCGACAAGGGCAACAACTTCTCCGAGCTGGTGAAGAAGCGCGCTGCCGAGGAAGGCGCCGTCGCAGTCGTCGTTTCCGCCAAGATCGAGAGCGAGATCGCGGTGCTGCCGCCCGAGGAGCAGACCGAGTACCTGGAGGCCGTGGGCCTCGAGGAACCCGGGCTCAATCGCGTGATCCGCGCCGGCTACAGCCTGCTCCATCTCGTGACCTACTTCACCGTCGGTCCGAAGGAGGCCCGCGCCTGGACGATCGAGAAGGGCACCAAGGGGCCGCAGGCCGCCGGCGTGATCCATACCGATTTCGAGAAGGGCTATATCCGCGCCGAGACCATCGCCTATGACGACTACATCGCCCACAAGGGCGAGTCGGGTGCGCGCGAAGCCGGCAAGTTCCGCCTCGAAGGCAAGGAATACGTCGTCGCCGACGGCGACGTGCTGCATTTCCGCTTCGCGACCTAAGGAAGCCTGACGTCGATGCTGCAGTTCGAGGATTTCGTCGCCGGCGAGAGCGTTCGTTCGCACAGCATCGCCGTCTCGCAGGACGACATCATCGCCTTCGCCTCGCGCTTTGACGCGCAGGACTTCCACACCGATCCGGAAGCCGCCAAGGCGAGCTTCGTCGGCCGCCTGATCGGCTCCGGCTGGCACAGCTGCTCGCTGCTGATGCGCCTGATGGCGGAGAGCTTCCTGCTCGATTCGACCGGCATGGGTGCGCCGGGCATCGAGGAGGTGAAGTGGCTGCGCCCCCTCCTCCCGGGCGACGTCGTGACGGCGCGCCGCACCGTGATCGAGACCAAGGCCTCGCGCTCGCGCCCCGAGATGGGCCTCGTGCGCTTTCGGCTCGAACTGCTCAACCGGCGCGACGAGCCGCTGCTGGAGCAGACCAACTGGATCATGTTCGGCCGCAGGGATTCAGGCATCGCCCAGCAGCCGAAGGGCGACTGGCTGGCCCACTCCGTGCGCTACGAGCGCCCCGTCCATGAAAGCCCGCTCGAGGCTCCCGCGGAGGCGCCGGAGCCGACGCGCTTCTTCGAGGAGCTGGAAATCGGCAGCCGCCACGAGCTTGGCAGTCTCGTCTTCACCGCGGAAGAGATCATCGCCTTCGCCCGAAGCTTCGACCCGCAACCCTTCCACATGGACGAGGCGGCAGCACGCGAGAGCCTTTTCGGCCGGCTCGCGGCCTCAGGCTGGCACACGGCCGCGGTCTGGATGGCGACGATGGTCTCGCACCGCAAGCGCCAGCTCGCGGCCACCCGCGGCCGCGAGGCCCGGCTCGGGCCTTCGCCAGGCTTCAGGAACCTGCGCTGGTCGAAGCCGGTCCTCGCCGGCGACCGCATCACCTATTTCTCGGAAGTGGTCGACAAGCGCGAAAGCGCCTCGCGCCCGCAATGGGGCCTGTTCTTCCACCGGAACACCGGCATCAACCAGCACGGCGAGGAGGTCTTCAGCTTCGACGGCTGCGTGTTCGTCGAGCGCAAGCCGGTCTGACCCTCGACAGCCGGGCCGCCCTCCAAGGACGGCAGCCCGGCCGATCCTCAGGTCGTTC
>NZ_JBIWYK010000030.1:0-13961 GCF_044752385.1 Allobosea sp. CER48
CTTCTGGAGACTGCGTTCAAGGGCAAGAAGCCGGAGATCTCGCGCTTCAAGGGCCTCCGCCGAGATCAGGGAACGCAGGCGCGTGCCCTTCGCCGGGCAGGACGGCGTGCTGCTTTCGGGCTCCTTCAAGCACCCCAACGGCAGCGACAAGGGCTTTGCCCAATATCTTGCCATCGGCCCCGGCGGGCGCTTCGTCCGCCTCATCGCCATGGCCGACGAGGCGGAGCTGCCGAAGCTGCAGCCGGCGATCGAACAGACCGCGGCGAGCGTCGCCTTCACGGCGCAATAGCGGCGCCGCGCCGATCCGCATCCCAGTCTTCGATTTGGCGTCGCCGCCGCGGAAGGGCTATTGCCTTCATCATGAGCTATACGATCGGCCTCGCCACCACCTTCCATGACCCCGCCATCGCGATCATCGGCCCGGCTGGCGAAGTGCTCTTCGCGGAGGCCACCGAACGCTATCTGCAGAACAAGCGCGCGCCGAACTGCGAGCCGGATTCGGTGCCTCGCATGGAAGCCTTGCTGAAGCGCTACATCCCGAAGGACGCCGAGGTCACCATCGCGACCAGCTGGGGCGAGGATTTCACCGGCTTCCTCGACCAGATGGCCCGTGCCGGCTCGTTCACGCTCGACGCACTGCTCAAGCTCTCGCCCGACCTCAATCGTTCGCTCGTGCCGGAACGCACCGAGCGCGCCTTGATCGCCTCGCTCCACCATGCGCAGCAGCGCGCCGGCATGGGCGTGCTGCTCGGCCTCGACCGCGCTCACGGCAAGGCCAATGTCACCGGCCTGAAACGCTACGGCCACCATCTCAGCCACGCGGCCTACGCCTGCTGGTCCTCGCCCTTCGAGAATGCCGCCTGCCTCGTCGTCGACGGCATGGGCGAGACCGGCGCCTCGGCCATCTTCGCGCTGGAGAACGGCCGGATCCGCGAGGTGAAACGCCATCGCGGGCGGGAATCGATCGGCTTCTATTTCGGGCTCGTCACCGACCTCGCCGGCTTCGACCAGGCCAAGGGCGAGGAATGGAAGATCATGGGGCTCGCGCCCTACGGCAACGCCGATCCGGAGCTGATGGCGCTGCTGCGCAGGCTCTACACGATCGACGGCCACAAGCTGACCTTCGCCAAGGCCGATATCGTGCAGGCGGTGGCCGCCGAAATACTGGCGAAACGCCCGGCCGACGCGCTCGATCAGGGCTGGGCCGACCTCGCCCGCTGCGGGCAGGACGTCTTCGCCGAGATGATGGAGGCCCTGCTCGGCGAGACCGCCGCGCTGGTGCCGAGCGAGAGCCTCGTCCTGGCCGGCGGCTGCGCGCTGAACTCCTCCTTCAACGGCCGGATCGCCGGCCGCCACGGCTTCAGATCCGTCTTCGTACCCTCGGCCCCGGCCGATGACGGCAATGCGATCGGCGCCGCGTGGCTCGCCCATGCCGAAGCCAATCCGCGCTGGGCCGCGCCGAAGGGCCCGCTGACGCCCTATCTGGGCTCGACCGTCTCGACCGAGCCGTTCGAGCGCATGCAGCGCTGGGAAAAGCGCCTGCGCAGGCTCGGCCCCGACGAGATCGCGCCGGCCACCGCCAGGCTCCTGACCGAAGGCAAGCTGATCGGCTGGGTGCAGGGCCGCGCCGAATTCGGCCCGCGTGCGCTCGGCAACCGCTCGATCATCGCCGATCCGCGCCCGGCCGACGCCAAGGACATCCTCAACGCCAAGGTGAAGTACCGCGAGGCCTTCCGCCCTTTCGCACCCTCGATCCTGGCCGACCACGCCGCCGACTGGTTCGAGGACTATCAGGACGCTCCCTATATGGAGCGCACGCTGGTCTGGAAGGAGAAGATGCGCGGCCGCGTCCCCGCCGTGGTCCATGAGGACGCGACCGGCCGCCTCCAGAGCGTCACGGCGGAACGCAACCCGCGCTACCACGCGCTGATCTCGGCCTTCCACGCGCTCACGGGGGTGCCGGTGATCCTCAACACCTCCTTCAACATCATGGGCAAGCCGATCCTGCACACGGCTGAGGATGCGATCCTGATGTTCTACACCAGCGGGCTGGACGCGCTGGTGATCGACGACTGGCTGCTGGTGAAATAGCGGGGGGACGAGCGATCGATCGACCGCGTTGATCGGTCGGATCACGCGAAATCGCTGGTCTCAGGCCGGCTTGCGGTCATTCTCCCGCCCCATCGGAAGGAGACCAGCCATGCTGCAATTGCGCCCGAACTGCGAATGCTGCGACCGCGATCTGCCGCCGCAATCGCGCGACGCGCTGATCTGCACCTTCGAGTGCACGTTCTGCGCCGACTGTACCGAGACGCGTTTCGCCGGCACCTGCCCGAACTGTGGCGGGGACCTCGTGCGCAGGCCGATCAGGCCGGAGCGGATGCTGGAGAAATACCCGGCCTCGGCAGAGCGCGTCCGCAAGCCGCACGCGCAATGCACGGCGGCCTGAGGAGCCCGGTCAGATCGAGACGCTGATCGGGAGTACGGCGAGCCTCAGCTCGCCTGCTTCACCGCGATGCCCTTCTCTTCGAAGAGCGCCTGCAGTTCGCCGGCCTGGAACATCTCGCGGGTGATGTCGCAGCCGCCGATGAACTCGCCCTTGACGTAGAGCTGCGGGATCGTCGGCCAGTTCGAATAGGCCTTGATGCCCTCGCGGATCTCCTGGTCCTCGAGCACGTTCACGCCCTTGTAGGGCACGCCGATATAGCCGAGGATCTGCGCGACCTGGCCGGAGAAGCCGCACATCGGGAACTGCGGCGTGCCCTTCATGAAGAGCACCACGTCGTTGTTCTTCACTTCCGCTTCGATGCGGGCGTTGACGTCGGACATCGTCTGTCTCCTGAAGCGGGTTCAAGGCCCGCCGGATGGTTTCGTTCTAATCTTGGGGAACGCTGGTCGTCAGCGCAAGGGCGTGCAGCACGCCGCCCATATTCCCCTGGAGCGCGGCATAGACCATCTGGTGCTGCTGCACCCGCGTCTTGCCCTTGAAGGCGGCCGAGACGACGGTCGCGGCATAGTGGTCGCCGTCACCGGCCAGATCCTTGATCTCGATCGCCGCGTCCGGCAGCGCCGCCTTGATCATGCGCTCGATCTCGTGCGCGTCCATCGCCATGGGTCGAACTCCTCAGGCCGCCTTGCCGGCCATATAGGACGGCAGCCAGTCTTCATGGATCTTGCGGAGATCGGCGACAGCCAGAGCCTGCTCGCCCGGCAGGACGAGCGAGCTGCCGCCGGTGCGGCCGATGGCGAACGCCGGCACGCCGGCCGCCTTCGCGGCGGCGACCACGGCATCGGCCTCGGCCGCCGCAACCGCCAGGACATAGCGCGCCTGATCCTCGCCGAAGAGCACGGCATGGGCGGGGCCTGCCGGCAGCGTCTCGATCGTCGCGCCGATGCCCCTGGCCATCGCCATCTCCGCGAGCGCCACGGCCAGGCCGCCATCCGACAGGTCGTGGCAGGTCGAGACCTTGCCACCCGCGATCAGGCCGCGCACGAACTCGCCGTTGCGGCGCTCGATCGCAAGGTCGACCGGCGGCGGGGCGCCCTCCTCGCGGCCGCAGACGGTCGCGAGATAGGCGCTCTGGCCGAGCCAGCCGGCGGTCTCGCCGATCAGGATGATGGCCTCGCCCTCGGCCTTGAAGGCGACGGTGGCATGCTTCGTCACATCGGCCATGACGCCGACGCCGCCGATGGTCGGCGTCGGCAGGATCGAGATGCCGTTGGTCTCGTTGTAGAGCGAGACGTTGCCGGAGACGACCGGGAAGTCGAGCGCCTTGCAGGCCTCGCCGATGCCTTTGATGCAGCCGACGAACTGGCCCATGACTTCCGGCTTCTCGGGATTGCCGAAGTTCAGGTTGTCGGTGATCGCGAGCGGCGTCGCACCGGTCGCCGTCAGGTTGCGCCAGGCTTCGGCCACGGCCTGCTTGCCGCCCTCGAACGGATCGGCCTCGCAATAGCGCGGGGTGACGTCGGCCGTCATGGCCAGGCCCTTCGGCCCGTCCTCGATGCGGATCACGCCGGCGTCGCCGCCGGGCGTCACCGCCGAATTGCCGAGGATCAGCGTGTCGTACTGCTCCCAGATCCAGCGCTTGGACGAGAGGTCCGGCGAGCCGACCAGCTTCTTCAGCGCCTCGGCATTGCCGCAGGGCGGCGCCACGCTCTCGGCGGCGATGCGCTGCTGCGGCGCGGTCTCGATCCAAGGCCGGTCATATTCGGGAGCCTCGTCGCCGAGCTCCTTGATCGGCAGGTCGGCCATGACCTCGCCCTTGTGCTTGATGACGAAGCGCAGCGTATCGGTGGTGTAGCCGATGACGGCGAAATCCAGGCCCCACTTCCTGAAGATCGCCTCGGCGGCGTCCTCATGGCCCGGCTTGATCACCATGAGCATGCGCTCCTGGCTCTCCGAGAGCATCATCTCGTAGGCGCTCATGCCCTCTTCGCGGCAGGGCACCTTGTCGAGGTCGAGCTCGACGCCGAGGTCGCCCTTGGCGCCCATCTCGACGGCCGAGCAGGTGAGGCCGGCAGCCCCCATGTCCTGGATCGCGTCGACATGGCCGGCGGCCATGATCTCGAGGCAGGCTTCGAGCAGCAGCTTCTCGGCGAAGGGGTCGCCGACCTGCACTGTCGGGCGCTTCTCCTCCGACTTGTCGTCGAATTCGGCCGAGGCCATCGTCGCGCCGTGGATGCCGTCGCGGCCGGTCTTGGAACCGAGATAGACGATCGCCTTACCGACGCCGGAGGCCTTGGCGTAGAAGATCTCGTCGGCCTTGGCGATGCCGACCGCCATGGCGTTGACCAGGATGTTCCCGTCATAGCGCGTGTGGAAGCCGGTCGCGCCGCCGACATTCGGCACGCCGAAGGAATTGCCGTAGCCGCCGATGCCGGCAACGACGCCGGAGACGAGATGGCGGGTCTTCGGATGCTCCGGATCACCGAAGCGCAGCGCGTCGAGCACCGCGATCGGGCGCGCGCCCATCGTGAAGACGTCGCGCAGGATGCCGCCGACGCCCGTCGTCGCGCCCTGATAGGGCTCGATGAAGGACGGATGGTTATGGCTCTCCATCTTGAAGACGATGGCGGTGCCGTCACCGATATCGATCACGCCGGCATTCTCGCCCGGGCCCTGGATCACCCAGGGCGCCTTGGTCGGCAGCGTCTTCAGATGGATCTTCGACGACTTGTAGGAGCAGTGCTCGTTCCACATCGCCGAGACGATGCCGAGCTCCGTGATCGTCGGCTCGCGGCCGATCAGGTGCAGGAAGCGCTGATATTCGTCAGGCTTCAGGCCGTGCTCTGCGACGAGCTGCGGGGTGATCTTGGTGTCGTTCGGAATCACGGGCTCAGGGTTCCTGGCGGTCCGGCGAAGGGGTTGGCTGGGGCATAACCTGCCTCGGCCCGCAGTACAACATTCCCGGTGCAGGCCGCGCTTTCAGCTCTGGATGGAAGCCATCGCCGCCCGGAGCGGGGCCGGAATGGGAACGGGCTTCTGCCCGACGCGCTCGACATAGACATGGGTGAAGCGGCCCTGCGCCGCCACCTGCTCGCCGCCCTGCCGGAAGATGCCGATGCGATAGGTGACGGAGCTGTTGCCGAGCCGCTCGACCGCGATACCCGCCTCGACAGTCTCCGGAAAGGCGACGCTTTCGAAATAGGTGCAGCCGGTCTCGACCACGAGCCCGACGATCGCGCTCGTCGCCGGATCGAGAAAGCCGCCCTCGACGAGCCAGGCATTCACCGCCGTATCGAACCAGCCGTAATAAACGGCGTTGTTGACATGGCCGAAGACGTCATTGTCGTGCCAGCGCGTCGGAATGGCGCGGAAGACGCGGAAATCGGTGCGGGCAAGACGGGGCTGACGCTCGCTCACCCCTCGCCTCCCGGCTTCTCGCCGGTCTTGATTTCCGGCACGCCCAGCGCATCGGCCAGCCTGGCCTTGGCGGAGCCGGGCCTCAGCGGCTTCTGCTGGCTCTCGTGCGGAGCCCAGCCCGAAAGCCAGACGAACTCGAAGGTCGCCGGCAGGCGCCCGTCCGCATCGGCGAAACGCTCGGCATAGACCGCCGCCGCGCGCAGCAGCGCTTCACGCCGCAGCGGCGTACGGCGCCGGGCGATCAGGTTGTTGGCCCAGCCCATCGCCCTCAGATCGCGCAGCAGACCGAACGCATCGCGATAGCGCACCGTGACGATCTCGCTGTCGATGACGGGCAACGCGAAGCCGGCGCGCTGCAGCAGCCCGCCGAGATCGCGCAGGTCGGCGAAGGGCGCAACCCGCGGGCTGACGCCGCCCATCGTCTCGCTCTCGGCTTCGAGCAGGGCCTGCCGCAACTCCTGCAAGCTGCGGCCCCCGAGCAGACAGCCCATGAACAACCCGTCGGGCCTGAGCGCCCGCTTGATCTGCACGAGCGCGCCCGGAAGGTCGTTGACACCCTGCAACGCCAGCAGGGAAACCGCGAGATCGAGCGAGCCGGCGGCGAAAGGCAGGCGTTCGAGATCGCCGACAATGTCGGCAGGCGCCCCTTGGGCCTCCGCCATCCGCAGCAGCCGCCCCGCCTTGCCGGCGAGGACGGGAGCCACGACGGGCAGCGGCGTGCCGAGATCCGCCGCGACCGCGAACTCCCGCAGCACGGCGCCGAGTCGCTCCTGCAGATCGCCCGCCGCGCGTTGAAGCAGGAAATCCGGATAGTCCTGTGCGAGCGCGCGCTTCAGCCGCGAACGGCCGAGCGCACGATCGAAAATGAGGCTGTGGTCACTCAACCCTGCACCTTCTGCAAAGACGAAGCCCTCATCCCGAGGAACAGCCGCGAGGTTGCGTCTCGCTGGATGCTCGAGCTCGTTCCCGAGCCGTCCGAAACGTCCTTCGAGACGCCATTCCTATTCGGATTGGTTCCTCGGGACGAGGGCTGAGTTGAGTGGATCGCAGCCGCCTTCAGCGATCGAGCAGCTTCTCGATCTCGGCGCGCAGCTGCGGACCGAGATCGCCGCGATCGAGCGCATAGGCGACATTCGCGGTGAGGAAGCCGATCTTCGAGCCGGTATCGTAGATCTCGCCGTCGAAGCGCACGGCGTGGAACGCTTCCTGCCGCGACAGCGCGATCATCGAATCGGTGAGCTGGATCTCGCCGCCCGCACCCTTTTCCTGGTTCGCGAGCAGGTTGAAGATCGTCGGCTGCAGGATGTAGCGGCCCGTGATGTGCAGGTTCGACGGGGCCGTGCCCTTCGGCGGCTTCTCGACCATGCCGGTGATCTTCGAGACCTTCGCCTTGGCATCCTCAACGCCGACGATGCCGTACTGATGCGTCTGGTCCTCCGGCACCGGCGCGACGGCGATATGGTTGCCGCCATGCCGGTCGTAGGCCTCGATCATCTCGGCCAGGCAGCCCTTGCCGGAGCTGTAGTGCAGCATGTCCGGCAGCAGCAGCGCGAAAGGCTCGTCGCCGACGATCTCACGCGCGCACCAGACCGCATGTCCGAGGCCGAGCGGGGCCTGCTGTCGGGTGAAGCTGGTCGCGCCGGCGGCCGGCAGATCGGCCTTCAGAGCCTCGAGCTCCTTCACCTTGTTGCGCTTGGCGAGCGTGTCGTCGAGCTCGTAGGCCATGTCGAAATGGTCCTCGATCACCGCCTTGTTGCGGCCGGTGACGAAGATGAAATGCTCGATGCCGGCGGCGCGCGCCTCATCCACGACATGTTGCACGACCGGCCGGTCGACGATGGTGAGCATCTCCTTCGGGATCGCCTTGGTGGCGGGCAGGAAGCGGGTACCGAGACCAGCGACCGGAAGTACGGCCTTGCGGATGCGTTTCGTCATGCAAAATCCCTTGGGCGCGGGAGCCTTTGCCGAAGCGAGGCAGTGATAGGAAAGGCCGTATAACCGTCATGGTTTTCCGGCCATCTTGGCTCATTAGCTGACAGGCCTTGAGAACCCGTCAACGGTTTTTCGATAGGTCCGGTTCCTGACGAAGATGAGGCGAGAGGGACGATGGCGGTATTGGTTTCCGGCGGCGCCGGCTACATCGGCAGCCACATGGTGTTGGAATTGCTCGACCGCGGCGAGAAGGTCGTGGTGCTCGACAATCTCTCCACCGGCTTCTGGTGGGCGATTCCCCCCGAAGCGATCTTCGTCCAGGGCGACATCGGCAATCAGGAGCTCGTCGAGGGCCTGATCGGCGAATATGAGATAACCGAGATCGCGCATTTCGCCGCCAGGATCGTCGTTCCGGAATCCGTGTCCGATCCTCTGGGCTACTATTTCAACAATACCGTGAAGACGCGCGGGCTGATCGAAAGCGCCGCGCGCAAGGGCGTGAAGCACGTCATCTTCTCCTCCACAGCCGCGGTCTACGGCGAACCTCCGGTCTCGCCGGTGCCGGAGGAGATCGCGCTCAACCCGATCAACCCCTATGGCCGCTCCAAGCTGATGAGCGAATGGATGCTGCAGGACGCGGCGAAGGCGCACGGCTTCACCTATGTCGCCCTGCGCTATTTCAACGTCGCCGGCGCCGACCCGAAGGGCCGCTCGGGCCAGTCCTCGCCGACCGCGACCCATCTGATCAAGGTCGCGAGCCAGGCCGCGCTCGGCCAGCGCGACGGTCTCACCGTGTTCGGCACCGACTATCCGACGCCGGACGGCACCTGCGTGCGCGACTATATCCACGTCACCGATCTCGCCCGCGCCCATCTCGCCGCGCTGGACCATCTGCGTGCCGGCAAGGAAAGCCTGACGCTGAACTGCGGCTACGGCCGCGGCTATTCGGTGAAGGACGTGGTCGAGGTCGTGAAGAAGGTCTCGGGGGTCGATTTCCCCGTGACGCTGGCCGATCGGCGCGCCGGCGATCCGGCATCGCTGATCGCCAGAGCCGACCGCATCCGCACCGAGCTCGGCTGGCGGCCGGAGCATGACGACCTCGAGCAGATCGTCGGCCAGGCCCTTGCCTGGGAGGAGAAGCTCAGGACGCGGAACGCCTCGGCCTGAGCTGCAACATTCGGAAACGGGCGCCGCCCCGTCAGGAGGCGGCGCCTTCCTCGGCCGGCTCGCGGATTTCGAGCACGGTCAGGCGCTTCACATCGCCGGAGCGCGTCGTCCAGTCGATCGAGCGATCGGCCGCCATGCCGATCAGCGCGACGCCGATCGGCGTCATCACCGAGACGCGGTTCTTCTCGATATCGGCATCCTGCGGCCAGACCAGCGTGACGGTGGTCTCCCGCTTGGTGCTCTCGTCGCGATAGACGATCTGGCTGCCGATGCGGGCATGATCGACCGAGACGCGGCCCTCCGGCAGGATGCGGGCGCGGTCGAGCTCGTGGGTCAGCTCGGCGGCAAGCTCCGGCATGGTGTTGGCGGCGCCGGCCGCGATGCGGCTCAGCATGGCATGGTCCGTGGCCGTGACGGTGATAGCCGGACGCTTGGCGGTCATGGGATCAGGTCTTTCATCGAAAAAGCGAGCACCCGCCGACGGATCACGACCGCACGGCATCAAGGGGCGAACTCGCAGGGAAACGGAAGTAGGGGAGCGCCCCCGAGCCGGAGGCGCCAAGCGCGACAGACCCGGGGCTAGAAGCCCGCGATAAGGTTGCCCGAGCGGTGCAGACCGCGGCGGAAAGGGGAGGCGCTATACATCGAACGAGAATCGACCAATCGCCCGGGCTTGTCAAATTGACGCGGTAGCGCCACCGCGGCCGCCGGTTTAACCTGCGATTAATCTTGTTCAGGCGCTGTGATGGTGTTTCCATCCAGCATCCGCAGGGAGTGTCCATGCGCCTGTCCGTCATCGCAGCTTCGGCCCTGATCAGCCTGGCTCCTGCGCTGGCGCAGACGACCGGCTCGATCAACGTCTCCGGCGCGCACGCCCGCAATGCGCAGGCGACGCCGGCGAGCGCTTCCTTCGACATCTTCCTGCAGCGGCTCTGGCCGCAGGCACAGGCACGCGGCATTTCCCGTGCGACCTTCGACCTCGCCTTCCGCGGCGTGACGCCGGACGCCTCGATCGTCGCATTGACGAAGAAGCAGGCCGAGTTCAGCGCTCCGATCTGGGGCTATCTCGAAAACGCCGTCGGCGGAGCGCGCATCCAGCGCGGCCGCGACGCCGCCGCCGAGAACGCGACCGTCCTCGCCCAGGTCGAGGCGCGCTACGGCGTGCCGAAGGAAGTCGTCCTCGGCGTCTGGGGCATGGAGACCAATTACGGCTCGTTCAAGGGCGGCAAGGACGTCATCCGCTCGCTCGCCACCCTCGCCTCGATCCGCTATCGCGGCGACTTCTTCCGCGACGAGCTGCTCACCGCGCTCGAGCTGATCGAGAAGGGCTATGTCGAGCGCAGCGAGCTGCGCGGCTCCTGGGCCGGCGCCATGGGCCATACCCAGTTCATGCCGTCGAGCTACATGAAATACGCGGTCGACTGGACCGGCAACGGCCATGCCGACATCTGGAACTCGTCGAGCGACGCCATCGCCTCCACCGCCAACTATCTCAAGGGCTATGGCTGGGTACCCGGCCTGCCCTGGGGCATGGAGGTGACGCTGCCTGATGGATTCGACCACCGCCTGAACAAGGCGAGCTTCTCCAGCTTCGCTTCGGCAGGCGTGCGCCGCGCCGATGGCGGACGATTGCCATCGTCCGGCGAGGGCCGCCTGTTCTATCCCGCAGGACATAGCGGCCCGGTGATGCTGCTGACCGCCAATTTCGACGTCATCAAGAAGTACAACTCCTCCGACGCCTACGCGCTCGCCGTCGGCCATCTCGGCGACCGCATCATGGGCCGCGCGGCGATTCAGGGCGAATGGCCGGTCAAGGCCGCCCGGCTCGACATGGCCGCGACGAAGGATCTCCAGCACCGGCTCAAGGCGCTCGGCTTCTACAATCACGATGCCGACGGGCGCATCGGCACCGGCACGCGCGAGGCCGTGCGCCAGTACCAGATCAGCGCCGGCGAGATCCCGGACGGCTATCCGACGCCGGCCCTGCTGTCGCGGATGCGCGGCAAGCGCTGACTTCCGGGCTGCTGCGCCGTATAGTGCCGGTCACAGGGGCCGCTGGATCGGAAGTCCCGATGCGTCTGCGTTCGCTCGTCCTGGTTCTCACCGCCGCCTGCCTGCTCCTGATCACGGGCGGGCCGGTTTCCCTTGCCCAGCAGCAGCAGCGCAGCCTGTTCCAGATGTTCTGGCAGATGCCCGCCACGCCCCAGCGCGCTGCCCCGCAACCGCGCCAGCGTCCGGCCCCCGTCGTCCGCCGCCGCGAGGCCCCCGTCGTCGTCCGTGACGATCCGGTCATTCCCAAGGTCGATGTCGCCCATCACATCGTGGTGATGGGGGACTCGCTCGCGAACCTCCTCGCCAGCGGCCTCGACGATGCGCTCAACAACCGCCCCGATGTCGAGGTGGTCCACAAGTCCAAGCCGGATTCGGGGCTCGTCCGTACCGACTTCTACGACTGGCCGAAGGCGGCCTCCGACCTCCTGGCCGGCGACCAGAAGGTCAGCATCGGCGTCATGCTGATCGGCCTCAATGACCGCCAGCCGATCCGCGAGGGCGAGGCCGTCCACGATCCCCTGAGCCCGCGCTGGCTCGAGCTCTACCGGGACCGCATCGACGCCGTCGCCAACGCCTTCGCCGCCCGGCGCGTCCCGCTGATCTGGGTCGGCGCGCCGCCGGTGCAGAACGGCCGCCTCTCCGCTGATTTCGTCTCCTTCAACGAACTGTATCGCCAGCGCGTGGAGAAGGCTGGCGGCCAGTATGTCGATCTCTGGGGCGGCTTCGTCGACGCCGAGAACCGCTATGCGGCGACCGGCCCCGACGTCTCCGGCCAGCCGACGCGGCTGCGCCTCGGCGACGGCATTCACTTCACCGCTGCCGGCGCCCGCAAGGCCGCGCATTTCGTCGACCTCGTCATCCGCCGCATCATCGAATCCGCCCCCCAGAGCAGTGTCATCGCCCTGCCCGCCCCGGCCGAAACAGGCGCACAGCCGGAGACGGAGGTGCCGGCAGGCAATGTCGAGCGCCTGATCGACCAGATGGTCGCCGGCGTGCCGACCATCGGCCTGCCCGCTGCCCTGCAGGCCCGCCCGCTCGCCGGGCCGATTCAGCCGCTCACCGGCCAGGCCGCGCTCTCGGAGCAGCCGCTGCTGGCCTCGATCACCGAGGCGCGCGGCCGCGGTGACGCTGCCATGCAGCTCGAGCGCGTCTTCGGCCTGGGCATAGCGCCCGATCCGGTTCGCGGGCGGCTGGACGATTACCGCTGGCCGCGCTGAGCGTCGCGGCGGCTGCCGCGACGACGACCGCGCGCCCCTCATCCGGCCATAAGGCTGTCGAACACGGGGTCGGGATCGTCGACCTCCATCAGTTTTTTGCCGGTGATCACCCAGACCCTCGTCGCCACGGCACGCACGAAGGCGCGGTCATGGCTGACGAGCAGGCAAGCCGCATTATGCTCGATGAGCTCGCGCTCCAGCATATCCTGCCCCTCGATGTCGAGATGATTGGTCGGCTCGTCCAGCAGGTAGAAATTCGGCTGGGCCAGGCGCAGCAGCAACAGCGCGAGCCGCGCCCTCTGCCCACCTGACAGCCGCCCGAGTGGCGCGCCTTGCGCCTCGCTGGCGATTCCCGCCCCGGCCAGCAGCGTGCGTGCCAGCTGGTCACCGACATCGCTTGCGCCTTTGACCGCCGCCCAGGGCGTCGGCCAGGCGTCGAGCTGCGACAGCGCCTGGTCGGAATAGCCGGGCTTCAGGCTCGCGGCCGACCGGATATCCGGATCCGCCCCGGCAAAGGCTGCCCGCAGCCGTGTCACGAAGCGCGACTTGCCGCTGCCATTGGCACCGAGCAGGGCGATGCGGTCGCCATTCTCGATCCAGAGCTGCCCGGTGCGGAAGAGCAGGCGTCCATCCGGCGTGATGACCTGCAAGTCCTTGATCGCCACCAGCGCCTTGGCGTGCGTCCCGCTATTCGTCAGCTTGATCGCCCCGGCCGAACGCTCCTTGTGCGCCGGCCGCGCACCGTCCTCCAGCCTGTCGGCCCTTTCGGACAACTGCTTGGTCTTGACCACCAGCAGGTCGGAACCGGAATTGATGCCGATGTTCTTGAGTTTGGCCGCCTGCTGGCGCAGCGCCCGGACCTTGCGCATGTCGTTTTCGAACTGGCGGCCCTTCGCGGCATCCCGCTCCTCCAGCGCCTGCAGCGCCCGCGAATAGGGCAAGCTGAAATCGACGCTCTCCGAGGGACGCAGGAACAGCGTGCGCGTGCTGACATCGTCGAGGAAGGCACGATCATGGCTCGCGGCGACGACCGCGCAATCGCGCGGGAGCGCGGCAAGGAAGCGCTCGAGCACGCCGATCCGCTCGAGGTCGAGATGGTTGGTCGGCTCGTCCAGCAGCAGCAGATCGGGCTCGACCACCGCGGCCCGTGCCAGCAGCATCGCCCGCTGCCACCCGCCCGACAGGCTGCCGACGGCGCGGCCCCGCAGCCCCTCGTCGACCATGAGGTCGTCGAGCAGCACGTCGACGCGCCAGCTCTCGGTCTCGGCCGCCTCGGCATCGAGCGCGTCACGCACCGCCTCGTAGAAATTCAGCGGCAGCAGCCGCTCCGGCGGGTCCTGAGGCGCGAAGGCCGTGACGAGGCCGCGGGCGCGCGTGAGCGTGCCGTCCGTCGCTCCCTCCTGGTCGGCCAGGATGCGCAGAAGGGAGGATTTGCCGCGTCCATTGGCGGCGACGAGCCCGAGGCGGTCGCCCTTGGCGATGGCGAGGGAGAGCCCGGCAAACAGCGGTGCAGCGCGGACGAGCGAAAGGTCTTTGATAGCGATCAGGGACATCTGGATCTCATGGAGTCAGGCAGGCACGAGCGAGCGCGCCGAAAAGGGCTGACGATGAGACGACGATGCGGCCCCGGTCAGCCCCGCGAGGTGAAGCGCGGGGCGGAAACAGGTCCTCGGGTGCGGAAATGGAAGCCCTGGCAGAGCGCCAGCTTCCCCCTCTGTTTCGATTTC
>NZ_JBIWYK010000031.1:0-13832 GCF_044752385.1 Allobosea sp. CER48
CACCCCGGTTGACCGGCGCCGCGATCACCGCTCCAACCGAAAGCCGCGCTTCGGCGGATTTGGGGGATGGAACGTGTCTGATCTGGTCTTGCGCATGATCGTCATCGGAGCCGGCGCGACGGCACTTACCGATCTCTGGGCGCAGTTCCTGCGGCTGTTCGGCTTGCCGAAACCCAACTGGGCGATGCCGGGGCGCTGGTTCGCCCATCTGCCTCGCGGCCGGATGTGGCACGACGACATCGCCAAATCGCAGCCGGTTGCCGGCGAGCTCGCGATCGGCTGGATCTGCCACTACCTGGTCGGCATCGCCTTCGCAGGCATCGTGCTCCTGATCGCAGGCGCGGGTTGGGTCCGCAGCCCGACCTTCCTGCCCGCGCTGGTCGTCGGCTGGGCCACGATCGGCTGCGGCTGGTTCATCCTGCAGCCCGGCATGGGCATGGGTGTCGCCGCCTCGAGGAAGTCGAATGCCGGCCAGATCCGCCTGCTCAACTTCGTCAGCCATACCATTTTCGCCGTTGGGCTCTACGGGACGGCGCTGCTGATTCGTTGATCAGGGATCAAGGAGGCGCGTCTCGTAGGCATAGAGCTGGCGGAAGCCGAGGCTGCGATACAGGTTGATCGCGACGGCGTTGCCCTGCTCGACCTGAAGGTAGGCGCTGCCGCAGCCCATAACGCCGGACCAGCCCATCAGGCCCTGGACGATCTTGCGGCCATAGCCATGGCCGCGATGGTCGGGATGGACGCAGATCAGGCCGATCTCCGCCATGCCGCGCTCGGCGACGCTCATGCCGAACGCGACCGCCTCGCCTTCGACCAGCCAGGTGGCGAAGGCCGCCGGCAGCCTGACGCGCTCGACGATCGCAGCGAGGTTGCCGACATGGGTCTTGATCCCGCTCTGCAAGGCCGCGGCGCCGGCGATCCATTCCAGGCTCGGCCTCGCCTCGATCTGCAGCTCGGGCTCTTCCGAGACGGCGAGGCCGGCAAGCGGCGCGATCAGGCCGAAGGACTTGTCCTTGACCCGATATCCCCGCTCCAACACCGCAGCGCGGGTCGCCTCGGCGACGAGCGGCGTCAGCCGGATGCTGGGCGCCAGCCCGTCGGCGCGATAGAGTTCCTCGATCAGGTCGAGCGTCGCCGCATCGAGCTCGGCGCCATAGACCAGCGGCGTCGCCGAATTGGCCCGGCCGGAATAGCCGTTGGCAAAGCGCAGCGCCCAATCGCCGACGATCAGTGTCGACAGGGCTGGCCACGCATTGATGATCCGCCGCTCGCAGCCGAGCACCAGCGCGCTGTCTTCGTTCTGCAACAGCATCCTACCCCCCAGCCGGCTTGCGCGGCATCGGCCGCCAGCCCGGCGGCGCCATCTCGAAACCCTTGAACTCGAAGCCCGGCGCGACCGTGCAGCCCACCAGCGTCCAGGCGCCGAGCGAGGTCGCGCTCTGCCACCAGCCGGCCGGCACGACGAATTGCGGCCGCTGGCCGGCCGCAAGCTCGGTGCCGAGATGATGGGCCGAAGCGTCATGGCCGTTCGGCGATACGGTGATCACCAGCGGCGCGCCGGCATAATGGTGCCAGATCTCGGCCGCGTCGACGCGGTGCCATTCCGAGGTCTCGCCGGTATCGAGCAGGTAGTAGATCGCGGTCGAGAAACCCCTTCCCTCCGGCCCGGCCGGGTCTCGGAAGGTCTCGCGATAGTGGCCGCCCTCGGGATGCGGCTTCAGCTCGAGCAGCCGGATGACTTCCGCCGCCGTCAGTCCGTCCAGCCGGATCGCCACGGTCAGAACCGGTTCTTGGCTTCGCGCAGCGCCGCGAAGACCTTGTCCGGCGATGCACCGACCAGCCCGACCGCGGCGGCGAGCGCGCCCTCGCCCGCCCGGAAGAACGGATTGGTCGCCTGTTCCTCGGCGACCGTGGTCAGCGCCCAGAAGCGGCCCTCGGCCTTCGCCTTCTCCGCTTCGGCGAAACGGGCTGCCAGCGCCGCGTTCGACGGATCGACCGAGCGCGCGAAACGGGCATTGGCGAACGTATAGTCATGGCCGCCGAGCAGGCGGACATCGCCGGGCAGCGCCATCAGCCGCGACAACGAGGCCCACATCCTGTCCATCTGGCCGGGCTGGACCCGCCCGCAGCCCATGACGAAGACGACGTCGCCGACCAACGCGAGCTTGGCCCCGAGCCCGACATAGCTGAGATGGCCGTCGGAATGGCCGGGCGTGTGCCATATCTCGAAGCGCTCTCCGCCAAGCGCGACGCTGTCGCCTTCGCCGATCACCTTGTCGAGCGGCGCGCCGGCGCGGGCATCGGCCGGGCCGACCACGTTGGCGCCCGTCGCCTGCTTCACCTCCGCGACGCCCTGCGTGTGATCGTGATGGGCGTGGGTGATGAAGATGTCGCTGATCGTCCAGCCCTTCTGGCGGGCCGCCGCCAGCATCTCGCCGGCATCGGGCACGTCGATCGCGGCGCAGGCGCCGGTTGCGGGGTCATGGAGCAGCGCGCCCGCATTGTCGCTGAGCGTACGGAAAACGTGAAGGTCGAGCGGCATGGCTTCCTCCGGCAGGGCCGGCCGAGCGGCCGACGAACAGTTCCTTTCCTGCATGGGCCATGGCCGGCGCCCGATCAACCCGCAGCAATGCAGCCAGCACCTGTCACAACCGCCTGCCAGCCCTTGCGCTCCGCCGTCCGGCGTTCCATTTCAGGCGCCATGCCTCTCGACGTCGTCGATCTGCGCGCCTTCTATGCCAGCCCCCTCGGCCATGTGGCCCGCCGTTTCATCGGCCGGACGATGCTGCGCTTCTGGCCCGATTGCTCGCGCCAGCGCCTGCTAGGCCTCGGCTTCTCGACGCCCTATCTGTCCGTGCTCGGCATGCAGGCCGAGCGGACGATCGCCTTCATGCCCGCTGCGCAGGGGGTGGTGAACTGGCCGACGCCCGGCCTCTCCGCTTCGGCTCTCGTCGAGCCGACGCTGCTGCCGCTGCCGACGGCCTCGATCGACCGGGTCGTGCTGGTACACGCGCTCGAGGAGACGGAAAGCCCCGACGACCTGCTCGACGAGGTCTCGCGCGTGCTCAATCCCGGCGGACGCATGATCCTCGTCGTGCCGAACCGGCGAGGGCTCTGGGCCCGGATGGACGGCACCCCCTTCGGACAGGGCCGCCCCTTCAGCCGGCGCCAGCTCTCGGCCCTGATGCGCGCCGCCGAATTCTCGCCGGAACATTGGGCGGAGGCGCTCTATGTCCCGCCGCTTCAGCGGCGGCTCCTGATGCGCTCCGCTCCGGTCTGGGAGCAGATCGGCGCCGGGCTATCTTTGCCCTTCGCGGGTGTCCATGTCATCGACGCGACCAAGCAATTCTACCGTCGCGCGCCCCTGCGTGCGACGCGGCGCAGCTTTGCGCTGCGCCCGGTCCTGCTGCCGCAACCGGCGCCGACGCCACGTGCTGCGGCGCCGCCTGTCGAGAGCCGAACGGGTTGACATTTTCGCCGGGGCGCGGACAAGGTCCGCCGCCTTTTGCGCCGGTTGTGCCTTAAACCGCTGTTCCGCCCGATTTCGGCGCGGATTCTGAACTGGATCACGATGCGTAGCTATCTGGATTTCGAGAAACCGGTCGCCGAGCTGGAGGCGAAGTCGGATGAATTGCGTGCCCTCGAGGCGCGCGGCGACGGCATTTCCCTGTCGGAAGAGATCGGCAAGCTCGACGCCAAGGCGAACCAGGCGCTGAAGGATATCTATGCGGCGCTGACGCCGTGGCAGAAGACGCTCGTGGCGCGCCACCCGCAGCGTCCGCACTTCAAGGATTACTGCGCCGGCCTGATCGAGGAATTCACGCCGCTCGCCGGCGATCGCGCCTTTGGCGAGGACGAGGCGATCGTCGGCGGTTTCGGCCGTTTCCGCGGTGAGCCCGTCTGCGTCATCGGTCAGGAAAAGGGCGATTCGACCGAGACGCGCATCCGGCACAATTTCGGCATGCCCAAGCCTGAAGGCTACCGCAAGGCGGTGCGCCTTGCCGAGTTGGCCGACCGCTTCGGCCTGCCGGTTCTCAGCTTCGTCGACACTGCCGGCGCCTATCCCGGCATCGACGCCGAGGAACGCGGCCAGGCTGAAGCCATCGCCCGCTCGACGGAAGCCTGGCTCGGCCTTCGCACGCCCAGCGTCGCCCTCGTCATCGGCGAGGGCGGCTCGGGCGGTGCGATCGCGATCGCCGCCGCAAGCCGCGTGCTTATGCTTGAGCACGCGATCTATTCGGTGATCTCGCCGGAAGGTGCGGCCTCGATCCTCTGGCGCGACACGGCCCGGGCCCAGGATGCCGCCACCGGTATGAAGATCACGGCGCAGGATCTGCTGAAGTTCGGCATCATCGACCGGATCGTGCAGGAGCCGACCGGCGGCGCCCATCGCGATGCGCAGGCTGCGATCGGCCGCGCGGGCGACGCCATCGCGGCCGCGCTGGGCGACCAGGCCGGCCTCAGCAGCGACGACATCGTCGCCAAGCGCGCGGAAAAATTCCTGGCGATCGGGCGCAATCTCTGAGCAATCTCGGGGTGGGATATTTCGCACTCGCGAAAGCAAGGGTTCCTTTACCCGCTATTGACCATGTGGCCAGATGCGGAGGGCCTGTGGTAAGGAACCCTCAAGGCTAACGCTTCTACAACGAGTCGACGGGCACAATTTGGCCGTCTTGCGAAGTCACAGGTCGCATGCTCGGCCTGCCGTTCGATGGGATTGACGACGTGGCACTCAAGCAACTCGCACTCGTGGCCTTTGTTGCATTGACTGTGGCGGCTTGCGAGGAGGACCGTTACCGCGGCTCCGCCCGCCACAACATCCCGATCCCGAGCGCGACCTATGCGCTGATGTCCTCGAAGGGCATGAGCAAGGATCAGCCGATCCTGATCCGCTCCTACAAGAAGGAGTCGGAGCTCGAGGTCTGGAAGCGCAAGGCCGACGGCCAGTACACCCTGCTCAAGACCTTCCCGATGTGCCGTTGGTCCGGCCAGCTCGGCCCGAAGGTGCGCGAGGGCGACCGCATGGCGCCGGAAGGCTTCTATGCCATCGCGCCCCAGCAGATGAATCCGAACTCGTCCTACTACGTCTCGTTCAACATGGGCTACCCGAACGCGTATGACCGGGCGCATGGCCGCACCGGCGCGCACCTGATGGTGCATGGCGCCTGCTCGTCGGCCGGCTGCTACTCGATGACGGACGACCAGATCGGCGAGATCTACGCCCTGGTGCGCGAGGCGCAGAACGCCGGCCAGCGCGCCGTGCAGATGCAGGCCTTCCCCTTCCGGATGACGCCGGAGAACCTGGCCAAACACCGCCTCGACCCGAACATCGCCTTCTGGAAGAACCTGAAGGAAGGCTCGGACTATTTCGAGGTCACCAAGGACGAGCCCGCGGTCTCCGTCGCCGGCGGCCGCTACCTGTTCAACGGCGGCTCGGCTCCGGCCGCGGTCGCGGAGAAGCGCCGGCAGGACGAGGTCCAGGTCGCTTCGCTCGTCGCCAAGGGCACGCCCGCGATCAAGCTGATTTATGACGATGGCGACCAGCACAGCTCCTTCAAGCAGACGCTGCTCGCGGGTGGTTCCGACGCGCTCAACCGCTCGGCATCCTGGGCATCGAAGGATGTCGGCGTCAGCCGCGCCGACGCACTCTCGGTGGGCCCGCGCGTCGTCGTGCTCGACGACAAGGGCAAGGCGAAGGCGACCGTCCGCGCGGCTTCGGCCGACAATGACGCCGTGCTCGCCGCCATCGCCGGTGCTCCGGCGGAGGAAGCCGTGAAGAGCGAGGCCAAGCCTGTGGCAGCACCGCCGGCAGCCGCTCCCGCCACCACTCAGCTCGCCAGGGTCGCTCCCGGCAATGCCCTTCAGGCTCCGGTTCTCGCGAGCGCGGCCTCGGCCCCGGTTACCCCGGCTCCCTCCGCCGAGGAGAAGCCGCTGCTGCAGCGCGCGCTCAGCTTCATGCCGGTCTTCGGTGGCGGCTCCACCGCCACCGCCGATCAGGGTGTGGGCAGCGCGCCGATCGCCTCCGTGATCCCGGCAACACCGACCACGACCAGCGCGCCGTTGCCGCCGCGTCGCGCCAACGGCCTGCGGACGTCGAGCCTCGACCAGTCGACGGCCAGCTATGCGAGCCAGCCGACCACCCGCTGAGGGCTCATTCAGCCATGCGCACCGTGGCTGAAATGACACAGGGCGCCCGATAATTCGGATTGCCTGTTTTGCAGGCGCGAAGGCCTCCGCTTCGGAGGCCTTTGCTTTTTGCGTGGGCGCACCGCCCAAAACCTCGCCTTGCCGGCAAACCGGCCTCGCCCGCTTGATGGGACGACAGCGCAAATCAATGCGCGGCAAGGGGTCTTCGCATATGTCTGATCTCGTCCGTTCCTCGATACTGGGTTTGGCCCTGGCCGGCGCCATCGGCGCGGTGCAGGCCGCCGACCTGCCGAGCAAGAAGGGGGAGCCGCTTCCCCCCATCGCTCCGGCCATCACCTGGTTTGACATCGCCGTCAGCGTGAAAGGCATGACCGACTACAATTTCCGCGGCATTTCGCAGACCGACCGCAAGCCGGCGATCCAGGGCGGCGCCGAACTGCAGATCTACAACAACCTGTTCTATCTCGGCGTCTACGGGTCGAGCGTCGACCTTGCCACGCGGCCCGACGCCGAAATCGACTTCTATGGCGGCATCCGGCCGAAATTCGGCGACCTCTCCTTCGATTTCGGCGTCTGGCAGTATTACTACCCCAGCGAGAAGCAGCTGATCGACGGCGCGGGCGTGTTCTGGACGCCGAAGAACACAGATTTCACCGAGGTCTACGGCAAGGTCTCCTACACGTTCGCCGAGAGCCTGACCCTGGGCGCCAACGTCTACTACGCCTGGGACTGGCTGGGCACCGGTGCGAGTGGCACCTACGCCTCCGTGACGGCGAAATACAACCTGCCCTTCCTGGAAGGTCTCTCGGTCTCCGGCGAGTTCGGGCACTATTGGCTCGGCACTACCAACCTCGCGATCTGGTCGACCGTGCCGCCGACCAACCTGCCGGATTACAATTACTGGAATGCCGGCGTGTCCTATACCTGGAAGAACGTCACGGCGGACGTCCGCTATCACGACACGGACCTGTCGAAGAACGATTGCTTCCTGCTGACGGCGGATCCGCGCGGCATCACGAACGGCTCGGGCCGTTCGAAGTGGTGCGGCGCGGCCGTGGTCGCGACGCTGTCCTTCGACATCACGGCAAGCAGCCTCGGCGTCTTCGCGGCGAAATAAGCCCGGGCGTCATCCTCGAAGGGAAAGGCCGCCCCCGTGGGCGGCCTTTCTGTTTCGTTCCGGGCGAAGTCGCGGTCAGACGATCTCGGACACCAGCTTGGCGACGAGACTGTTGGAAAGGATCACCGGCAAGCCGGCTGCCGCCGCCTCCCTGCGATGGCTCTCGACGAAGCCCATGCAGTCCATCAGCAGGATGTCCGCCCCGCGCCCCGCCAGCTCTCGCGCGGCTTGCAGGACGGAGGCCCCGTTGCCGCCATAGGGCGAGGCGGCCGCATAGAGCGGCGGACGGCCGAGCGGGTTCCATTTCCCGGCTTCGGACGAGATCTGCTCCGCCAGCGGCACGATGACGCCGAGCTGCGCACCTTGAGTCAGCGCCGCTACCGCCGGCGGCAGTATCCTATCGGGTTCGACGAGGCGCGCGGATTCGGTGTGCAGGCTCTCGAAATGGCCGGTGCAAAGCATCAGGATGGTGCTGCATCCCTCGGCCTCCAGCATGGACAGCTTGCGCTGTGCCGCCTTCTCGGTGCGCGCGCGGTCGATCACGACCGAGCTGCCATCCAGGAGCTTGGTGATCAGCACCGGTTGCCCGGGCACCGTCGCGAAGTCGCGTTCGATGTCTGGCCGGCTCAGGCCGTCCAGCACCCCGGCATGGCGCCGCGCCAGGCCGGCGTCGAGCACGGCATCAAGGATCGGCGTGATGTCCGCGCGCGGCGCCTGCCCGATGGTGAGGGTTCCCAGCTTGCTCATGGTTCCGTCCTCGTGAAATGCGAAAGGCGCGGGCGGTCTTCCGCCCGCGCCTCTGTCGTTCAGCGTTTCCAGAAGTTCTTCGAGACCGAGTCGAAGAAGGAGAAGATCGCATCGCCGGCGATGACGCCGGCGGCGAAGACCTCCATGTCGCCCTCGCCGCTCGCGCCCCGCAGCTTCTCCCATATGACCCGGCAAAGGATGCCAGCCAGGACCGCCCAGCCCGCCATCGGGAAGCTGATGAGGAGGCCGGTGGCGAACAGGACACCGATCTGCCGCTTCGGGCCGCCGATCAATTGCAGGATCGCGCCGGGGATCGCCCAGAGGAAGAGCTGCCAGGCCACGCCCGGCGCCACGCCGGCCTTGATCGTCGCGGCATAGACCTTGTTAACCGGGGCCACGAGGTTCTGGTCGAAGAAGGACTGGTAGGAGAACAGCACGACCGCACCCGCGACGACGAAGGCGAACATCGCGGCGAAGAGCTGCTGGCGGCGCCCATCGAGCTCGAAGGCCGGATCGGCACCATTGCCGCGCAGCAGATAGCCGGCCTTGAGGTCGTAGCCCATATCGGCGAAGGCCGGCCCCGTTGCCGCCGAGAAGCCGACGAGCAGCGCCAGCGCCGGCATCGGGAAGCCGATCAGCATGCCGATGATCAGCGTGATCAGCGCCACCGCGAAGGCCGGGAACCAGCCGGAATGCATCGCGGCGAGGCCGACGATCAGCTCGTGCACATAGGCGGCGAAGGCCGCATAGAGCACGAAGAGGATGAGCATGCCGATCGACATGTCGCTCATCAGGCCACCGACCAGTGCGATGAAGATCGCGATCGCGAGATAGCCGACCGTGCCGAGCCCGAGCGCGCGGCGCACTTCGGCATCGCTGACGCCCGCCCTGGGTTCGGTCGCCTTGGCGCCATCGCGTCGGAACAGCAGGAGCGCGACCTGCAGTAGCGCGACGAGGCCGGCGCCGATCATGAAGCCGTGGGGGATGTAGGCGGCCATCAGGTCGCCCTTGGGGATGATGTTGGCGAAAGCCGGCCCGCTGAAGAGCTGGCCGGAATAGCCGCGCAGCAAAAGGCCGATGCCGAACATCAGCAGAGCCCAGATATTGCCGATGAAGGCAACGCCGAAGGCCGACATCGGAATGCCGGTGACCGCGGTCGAGCCGGCGAAGCCGATCCAGGCCAGAGGGATCTTGATGAAGGAGGCGACGACGCCCGTGCCGAAGCCGACGCCCATCAGCACCGCCTTTCGGCCGCCCTCGTCGCCGGCCTTGATCGCCTCGGCGGCGGCGACGCCCGGCGGCCAGGCGCCGGTGGCCGGGAAGACGCGGGAATCGAACATCCGGTAGAGCAGATAGGCGTCGAGCAGCATCGCGAAGAAGGCGCCCGCCAGCATCGGCAGCACCAGATCCGGGCGGCCGAGCAGCCAGGGAATGCCGACCGGCAGCAGCAGGCTGTTCGCCGCGCCGAACGTGGCGGAGGAGATCGCGCTCTGGGCCAGGTTCTGCACATGGATCGAGCGATAGCGGGCGAAGATCGCGAGCGGCACGCGCGCCAGCGCCATCGCGGCGAGCGCGCCGATCAGCGAGGTGTTGGCGGTGATGCCGAGCGACACCAGAAGCTGCATGCCGATGATCGCGCCGAAGACGCAAAGCACGGCAATGAGCAGCAGCGTCGCCGGCTCGAACAGGCTGGGGTGCCGCTGAGGCACCCCCTTGGTCGGATTGGTCATGCCTCAGTCCCCATAGTCGCCCTTACGGGCTGTTTGCGTTTCGATCCCGCCCGTCAGGCAACCAGGATGCCGGCCTTGGCCTCGCCGACGTCCTGCGTGGCATGCGCTCCCTGCACGCCGTAATCGCGCTTGGCCGCTTCCGGAGAGACCAGCCCGAGCGCGATGTCGCGGGCGATCGCCTCCCGCGAGCGCTCGGAGGCCGGGCCGTAGCCGGCGCCACCGGCGAGCACGAGCTCCACGATCTCGTGAGTCTGCCTGACCTGGACGAGCTCGCCGGTGCCGACATCCTTCAGGACATGGCCCTGCTCGTCGATGACGCGGCCCGACGCCCCGCCCCCGGCCTTGCCGCCGAACAGGCCGGGGATCGGGTTGTTCACCCCCTCCGGATAGAGCGAGACCAGCGTCGGCAGCCCGTCGTCGGAGAGCTTGCGCAGCCGCACCCGCTGGCCGAGGCCGCCGCGATGCTGGCCGGCACCGCCGGAGTCGGTGAGGTAGGTCTTCTCAACAACGAGGACCGGCACCCGCGATTCGAAGGTCTCGATCGAGGTGTTTGCCGCCGAGGTCGGGTAGAGCAGGCCCGACTTGCCGTCGCCCTGTGCCGAGCCGCCCTGGCCGCCGCCACAGAAGAGCATGTCGGAATAGGTGTCGCCGGCCGCATCGCGGCCATAGACGCTCGCTGCCACCGGCAGGCCGGTGAAGGCCTGAACCTGCTTCGGCGCCGCCTTGGAGAGCGCGCGGAAGATGTTCGGCGCCAGATACCAGCCGGTCCGGGTGCGCAGGTTCACCGCCAACGGCTTGTCGCAGTTCAGGATCGAGCCTTTCGGCGCTTCGACCGTGAAGGCGCGGTAGCAGCCGGCATTGCCGCGCACATTCGGCGTCAGCATGCATTTCAGCGGATAGGTCGCATGCGCCATCGTGTAGTTGAGCGTGCAGTTCAGCCCGCCCTGCGGCAACTGCGGCGGCGCGCCGGCGAAGTCGAGATGGATCGTGTCGCCCTTCACCGTCAGCGCCAGCGGATAATGCATCGGCGTGCCCAGCGGGTTGTTCGAAGCGGTGCCATGATAGATGCCGTCCGGCAGCGCGCGGATGGCATCGCGCATGGCCTTCTCCGAGCGGCTCTGCACGACATGGGCGAGCGCCCGCAGGTCCTGCATTCCGTAATCGGTGAGGAAGGACTGCAGACGCTCGGCGCCGATCGCATTGGCCGCGACGAATGAGTGGAGGTCGCCGAGCACCTGCTCGGAATTGCGGACGTTCTCGCCGAGCAGACGGACCAGCGTCTCGTTGAGCCGGCCGGCCTCGTAGAGCTTCATCGGCGGGATCTGGAAGCCTTCCTCGTAGATCTCGCGAGCCCGCAAGCTGTCCTTGGTGCCGCCGATGTCGGAGACATGGCCGACCGTGCCCATCAGGCCGACGACACGCTCGCCGAGGAAGACCGGCGTCACCACCGCGATATCGAAGAGATGGCCGGCGCAAAGCCAGGGATCGTTGGTGATGAGAACGTCGCCGGGCTTCAGCGTCTCGGCCGGATAGCGCTCCAGCAGCGCCTTGACCGCGCGCGGCAGCGTCAGGTTGAACACCGGCATGGCGCGGGGCGAATGCGCCAGCGTCTCGCCCTCCGGGTCGAGCAGTTCGCAGGCGAAGTCCTGCGCTTCCGAGATCACCAGCGAGAAGGCCGTGCGGCAGACCGTCAGCCACATCTCCTCGACGACGTTGATCATCCGGCTCCACATGATCTCCAGCGAGATCGGATCGGCCTCGATCCGGCGCGCGGCCTCGGCGAGCGGCATGTCGGCGGTGATCGTCGTCTCGGCCGCGTTCGGCTGGGCGACATGGATGATGAGGTTCAGCACGTCGTCGATGCTGACGCTGTCGCCGGGCGGCACGATCGTGGTCGCCTCGCGCTCCTCGATGATGGCCGGGCCCTTGACGGTGTCGCCGGACCGCAGCGCATAGCGGTCATAGACCGTGGCCTCGCTCCAGCCGTTCTCGAACCAGGCCTTGCGGGTGCCCTTGACCTTGGCCGAGGCATCGCCGCCGCCGGCGGCGCCGGAGAGCGACAGGGTCGGGACCGGGCCGGCGCAGCGGACGCGGAAATTGATCGCCTCCAGCCGGGCGCCCTCATAGACCGAGGTATAGCGGGCGGAGTAGGCGGTCGAGAACGCCGCGCGGATGGCTTCGAGGCTCGACGCATCGATGGTGCCGGCCGGCAGCGGGACGGAAATGTCGTGCATCTGGCCGACCAGGCGCATGTCGGCCGTACGTTCGACCGTGACCGCCTCCGGCCTTACGCCGGCCTCGATCAGGTGCTTGCGGCCCTCGACCTCGAGATCCCTCAGCACGCCGTTGACGGCCTCGGCATCGAAGCCTTCCGAGAACTCGACCGGCAGCGAGCGTACCATGTCGAAGGAAAGCGGCGCTGCGAGGAAGCCGAGCGCCGAGGCGGCGCCCGAGGCCGGCGGGATGATGACCTGCTTGACGCCGAGCACGCGGGCGACGTCGACGGCATGCGCCGGACCGGCACCGCCGAAGCCGACCATGGCGTAGTGACGGGGGTCCTTGCCCTTCTCGACGAGATGGACGCGGGCGGCCGCGCCCATGCTCTCGACCACGACCTTGTGGATACCCCAGGCGGCTTCCTCGATCGAGAGGCCCAGCGGCGCGGCGACTGTCGAGACCGCCTTGCGCGCCGCCTCCAGGTCGAGCGCCATGCGCCCGCCGAGGAAGAACTTGGGATCGTAATATCCGAGCACGAGATTGGCGTCGGTCACGGTCGGCTTCACGCCGCCCATGCCGTAGCAGGCCGGGCCGGGATCGGAGCCGGCCGAATGCGGGCCGACCTTGAGCAGGCCGACCTCGTCGATCGCCGCGATCGAGCCGCCGCCGGCGCCGATCTCGATCATGTCGATGACGGGTGCCTTGATGGGCAGGCCCGAGCCCTTGGCGAAGCGGTTTACGCGGCCGGCTTCGAGCATCGGCGCGATCTCGGCGCGGCCATCCTCGATCATGCAGGCCTTGGCGGTGGTGCCGCCCATGTCGAAGGAGATCACGTCCTTGTGGCCGGCAAGCTCACCGAACAACGCGGTGGCGAGGCCGCCGCCGGCCGGGCCGCTTTCGAGCAGGCGGATCGGGAATGTGCGCGCCGTCTCGGGCGAGACCAGGCCGCCGGCCGAGTGCATCAGCGTCAGTGAGCCACGGAAGGAGCGGGCGGCGAGCTCGCGCTCCAGCCGCTGGAGATAACGCCGCATCAGCGGCTGGACATAGGCATTGGCGGCGGTGGTGACGAAGCGCTGGTACTCCCAGATCTCGGCCACGACCTCGCTCGACAGCGAGACGGTCAGCTCCGGGCAGGTCTCGCGGACGATGCGCCCGGCTTCCTGCTCGTGGGCCGGGTTGCGGTAGCTGTTGAGGAAGCAGACCGCGATGGCCTCGCAGCCCGCAGCTTCGAGCTCGCGGGCGGCGTTGCGCACGGCTTCCGTATCGAGCGCCGTCACCACCTTGCCGTCGCGGTCGATGCGCTCGACCACTTCGAGGCGGTGCTCGCGCGAGACCAGCGGGTCCGGGAAGGTCAGGAACAGGTCATAGATGTCGTAGCGCTGCTCCGTCCCCATTTCGAGGATGTCGCGGAAGCCCCTGGTGGTGATCAGGCCGAGCTTGGAGCCCTTGCGCTCGATCACGGCATTGGTGACGAGCGTCGTGCCATGCACGATGTCGCCGACATCCGCGAGCGTGATCCCGGCCATTTCGGTGAGTTCGCCGAGGCCTATCAGCGCCGCCTCGGATGGATCATGCGGCGTCGTCAGGCGCTTGTGCAGGCGGACCGAGCGCTCCTGCGAGTCGTAGAGGATGAAATCGGTGAAGGTGCCGCCGATGTCGAAGCCGATACGCCAACGATTGCTCATGGAGCGGTCTCCGCGATTGCGAGGTTCAGGGGAAAGAAGCGTTTGTCCTGGGTCAGGGCCGCGATCTCGGCGGCGCCCTCTCCCAGGGAACGGATGATGGCGTGGCGCTCGGCCGGCTCGACCGTCGCCGCCGGGAAGGAGATGCAGATCGCGACCTCGTCGGCGGTAGCGGGATCGCCGACGGCCACG
>NZ_JBIWYK010000032.1:0-13773 GCF_044752385.1 Allobosea sp. CER48
GCTGTTCGAGGAAGGCAACGCGCGAGATGCCGCTTTGTGCCTTGATGCGGCCTTCACCCTTCGTAGCGGGAAAGCCTGTCGAGGTCGCGTATGGTGATGCTGCCATGCCCAAGCTCGATCAGGCCGAGATCGGCGAGCTTTGCCAGCCCTTGATTGGCCATCTGGCGGGAGATGCCGGCCAGCATGCCCAGTTCCTCCTGCGAGACCGCCAGCGTGCGGCCGAGATCGGGATAGAGGATCGGGTTGAACAGCCAGGCGAGGTTGCGGGCGAGGCGGCCGGTGGAATCCAGCGTGCGCTCGGTTTCGGCCAGCGAGATGAACTGGGCCAGCCGCTCGTTGAACTGATGGACGAGGAAGCGGTTGAAGGCCGCGGAATGCTCGAACAGCCAGAGGAAGGTCGACCGGCGCATCAGGGCTATCCGCGACTCGCGCAGTGCCACCAGCTCATAGCGGCGCGCCTCGGCCTTGATGACAGTGCCTTCGCCGAACCAGGCCCCGGCCCGCAAGCCGGCGAGCGTCGCGGATTTGCCGGATTTCGAGGTCGTGGCCATCTTGACCAACCCCTCGGCCACGCCGGTCCAGGATTCCAGCCGATCACCGACATGGCAGATCGAGGCGCCCTTGCCGTAGCTTTTGAAGGAAATGCCGCGCCGCGCCTCCTCGAATTCGTCCTCCGACAGGTCGCGGGACCAGGAGGCGATGGCGCGCAGTTCCTCGGGCGTGATCAAGGTGGCGGTTATCCGGAGTTGCGTTGGGCAGGTTTCGGGTGGCTTGGCGTCATTCTCGGGCGCGGCGGAGCTTAGACCCGAGAATCTCCTTCAGAAAGAGCCGAGCCTTCCCGTCGCGAGGTGCCCGGGTCAAGCCCGGGCATGACGGCACGAAGCTCTGCCGGCTATTCCGCGGCCTGCGGCAAGACAACATCGGCGCCACCGTCACGCAGCTGTGACAGCAGCACGGCCTCCTCGGCCTTTGCCGCCTTGAGGTGCCGCTCCTTCACATGGCCGAAGCCGCGGATCTTCTCGGGCATGGCGGCGAGCGCGACGCAGAGCCCATGGTTCTCCGGCGAGAGCCGCGTCAGCAGCTCGTTCAGCAGGGCCTCGTAGTCGACGATCAGGCGGCGCTCGGCGCGACGCTCCGCCGTGCGGCCGAAGGGGTCGAGAGCTGTGCCGCGCAGACCCTTGAACTTCGCCAGCACGGAGAACGCCCCCATCATCCACGGGCCGAAGCTCATCTTGCGGGGCAGGCCGGTGTCCGGATCGCGCCGTGCCAACAGCGGTGGTGCGAGATGGAATTCGTAGCGCAGCTTCCGGCCCTCGCTGCCGGCGGCCTCGAACGTCGCCGCGACCTGGGCTCGGAAGGCACCGTCGCTGTAGAGGCGGGCGACCTCGTATTCGTCCTTATAGGCCATCAGCTTGAACAGGTTGCGGGCGACAGCCTCGCTCAGTGCGGTCCGACCTGGCGTCACCGCCGATTCCCGAGTCTGCACGCGGGAGACGAGATGGCGGTATCGCGCCGCGTAGGCCGCATTCTGATAGGCCGTGAGAAAAGCGACGCGGCGCTCGATGGTCTCCTCGAGCGTCTGCGACAGCCGTCTGGCCGGCGTTGCCGCCTTGCTCTGCGAAAGCAGCCCGGCCAGGCCATCGGGATCATGCGCGGCGCGGCGGCCGAGCTCGAAGGCCTGCCGGTTCATGGCGATGGCCTCGCCGTTGAGCTCGATCGCCCGCAGCAACGCGTCTCGCGAGAGCGGCACGGCGCCGAGCTGCCAGGCATGGCCGAGCATGAACATGTTGGCCGCGATGGCATTGCCGAGGAAGGCGACGGCAGCCGCGGTCGCGTCGATGAAATGCGTCTGCTCGCGGCCGGCGGCCGAGAGGATCGCGCGCTTCAGTCGCTCGGTCGGCAGCGAAAAATCGGCATCGCGGGTGAAATCGCCTGGCAGGCTCTCGGCAGTGTTGACGATGACGGTGCCGCGCGCGGGGCGGATCGCGCCGAGCACCTTCTTCGAGCCGGTGACGGTGAGGTCGCAGCCGAGGATGAGATCGGCCTGGCCGGCGGTGACGCGGATCGCGTGTATGTCTTCCGGGCGCGGCGCGAGCTTGACATGGCTGAAGACCGCGCCGCCCTTCTGGGCGAGGCCGGCCATGTCGATCATGCCGCAGCCCTTGCCTTCGAGATGCGCGGCCATGCCGAGGATCGCGCCGATGGTGACCACGCCGGTGCCTCCGACGCCGGTGACGATCACCGCGAAGCCGCGGTCGAGCGCCGGTACGATCGGCTCGGGCAGTTCGCTCTCGCCGAGCACCGAGGCATCGAGCCGGAGCGGGTCGGCCTTCTTCGGCCTGGCGCCATGGATGGTGACGAATGACGGGCAGAAGCCCTTCACGCAGGAAAAGTCCTTGTTGCAGTTCGACTGGTCGATCTGGCGCTTGCGACCGAACTCGGTTTCCAGCGGCTGAACCGAGACGCAGTTGGACTGCGTGCCGCAATCGCCGCAGCCCTCGCAGACCAGCTCGTTGACGATGACGCGCTTGTCCGGGTCGGGATAGGCGCCGCGCTTGCGCCGGCGGCGTTTCTCGGTGGCGCAGGTCTGGTCGTAGAGCAGGAGCGAGACGCCGGAGCTCCCGGCCAGTTCGCGCTGGACGGCGTCGAGTTCGTCACGGTGGTGCAGCGTGGTGCCGGCCGGCCATTGCGTGCCAGGCAGGTATTTGCCGGGATCGTCGCTGACGACGGCGATGCGCTGCACGCCCTCGGCGGCGACCTGCCGCGCCATCTGGTCGGGCGAGAGATGGCCCTCGGCCTGCTGGCCACCGGTCATCGCGACGGCGTCGTTGTAGAGCAGCTTGTAGGTGATGGTGACGCCGCTCGCGACGGCCCAGCGGATCGCGAGCGAGCCGGAATGGGTATAGGTGCCGTCACCAAGATTCTGGAAGACATGGCCGCGCTTCGAGAACGGCGCTTCGCCGACCCAGTTGGCGCCCTCGCCGCCCATCTGGGTGAAGCCGGCCGTGTCGCGGTCCATCCACTGCACCATGTAGTGGCAGCCGATTCCGGCATAGGCGCGCGAGCCCTCCGGCACGACGGTCGAGGAATTATGCGGGCAGCCCGAACAGAAATAGGGCGTGCGCCTGGCTATCTCCTGAGCTTCGGCAAGGCGGCCCTGCGCCGCGGCGATCTCCTCCAGCCTGGTGCGCAGGTCAGGATCGTCCCGATATTGGAGGAGGCGCGAGCCCAGTGCGATCGCGATGTCGTTGGGATCGAGCGCGCCATGGACCGGGAAGAGCCAGTCGCCCTTCTCGTCCTTCTTGCCGATCACCATGGGTTGGTGCTTGGCGCCATAAAGCTCCTCGCGGACCTGGACCTCGATCAGCGAGCGCTTCTCCTCGACGACCATGATCAGGTCGAGGCCCTTGGCGAAGGCCTTCAGCTCGGCGGGGTCGATCGGCCAGGGGCAGGCGAGCTTGAACAGGCGGATGCCGAGGTCGTTGGCGCGGAGCTCGTCGATGCCGAGATCGGCCAGTGCCTGCTGCACGTCGAGATAGGATTTGCCGACGGTGGCGATGCCGATGCGCGGCTTCTTGCCGCCGCGGGTGACGATGCGGTTCAACTTGTTGGCGCGCAGATAGGCCAGCATCGCATCGCGCTTGTAGAGATGCATCCGGCGTTCCTGCTCGACGAAATCGAGCTCGCGCCGGATGGCAAGGCCGCCCGGCGGCGGGACGTAGTCGGTGGGCGTGACGATCGTGACGCGGTCCAGCGAGCCGTCGATCGACGCTGTCGACTCGATATTGTCCTTCACGCATTTGATGCCGACCCAGACCGAGGCGAAGCGCGAGAGCGCGATGCCGTGCAGGCCGTAATCGATGATCTCCTGCACGCCGGCAGGATTCAGGATCGGCATCATCCGGTCGACCAGCACGAATTCGGTCTGGTGCGCGTTGGTCGACGATTCCGCGGTGTGATCGTCGCCCATCAGGCAGATGACGCCGCCTTTGGGATCGGTGCCGGCCATGTTGCCGTGGCGGAAGACGTCACCGGAGCGGTCGACGCCCGGCCCCTTCCCGTACCAGAGCGCAAAGACGCCGTCGTGCTTGCCTTCGCCGCTCAGGCCAGCCTGCTGCGTGCCCCAGATCGCGGTCGCGGCGAGGTCCTCGTTAAGGCCTGGTTGGAAGACGATGTTGGCGGCCCTGAGGGACTTCGCGGCCCGCATGAATTGCTGGTCGAGCCCGCCGAGCGGGGAGCCGCGATAGCCGGAGACGAAGCCGGCGGTGTCGAGCCCGGCCTGCCGGTCGCGCTCGCGCTGCATCAGCAGCATGCGGGCGACGGCTTGTGTGCCGGTGAGGAAGACCTCGCGCTTGTCGAGATCGTATTTGTCGTCGAGGGCGACGCTACGCAGCGCGCCTGCCTCGGTGCCGGATTTCCGCGGTGTCTCGGCCATGATGGCCTCCCGGATCGTCGTTCCCGCCGATGGGCCGGTGGTCCCGGCCTCATGCTTCGCCGTCTCCGCGGCAAATATGTCAGTAAAGCTGACATATCGCCCGGAGGCGGTCAATTGATCTGGTATCATTCCAGTTTTCGGGGCCCGGTCCAGAGGGTTTGCGGGAATGGCCGACGCGTCATCCGGAGAGGCGCCGCGATTTGGCCGGGTTTGGCGGAGAAGGCTGTTGCGATCGTCGCACGCGCGTCATCGCCGTTGACGATCGGTTAACCATGATCCACCCAGCCTGCCGGGACCGAGGAGGATGTTCGCCCGTGACGCGCCGCGCCTATCTGACAGCCCTGTCGGGGCTTGTGCTGGCTGTCCTTGCCGCGGCGCCGGCCGCGGCGCATCCGCATGTCTTCGTCAACGCGAAGGCCGAGGTCGTCTTCGCTTCCGACGGGTCGGTGCAGGCGATCCGGCATCAATGGAGCTTCGACGAGGCCTATTCCGCCTACATCACTCAGGGGCTCGACAAGAACGGCGACGGCAAGCTGAGTTCCGACGAACTGGCGGAACTCGCCAAGATCAACGTCGAATCGCTGCCCGACGTCGAGTTCTTCACCGCGGCCAAGCTCAACGGCCGCAAGCAGGAGTTCGGCACGCCGGGCGAGCAGGTCATGTCCTTCGACAACAAGGTGCTGACACTGACCTTCACGCTTCCGCTGAAGACGCCTGCGAAAGCGCGCTCCTTCGGAATCGAGATCGGCGACCCCACCTACTTCGTCGCCTTCACCATCGTCGATCAGCCTGACGCGGTTGTAACCAAGGGGGCGCCACAGGGTTGCGTCGTGCGGGTCAACCGGCCGCCCAAGCTCGACGACGCTACGCAGAAGCGCCTGGCCGAGGCCGACATCACCGCGACGCCGGATGTCAGCGGGCTCGAGGTGACGACGCGGGCCCTGGTCGCATGTCCGTGACGCCGACGGAAGCGGCGCGTCCGGGCGGCGCGGTATTGCCGCGGCGGGTCATCGCCTGCGCGATGGCGCTGCTTCTGGTCGGCGGGGCCGTCGCGTTGCTGGCCGTGCTGATCGCGAGCGTCGGCCCACCGCCTCCGCCACCGCCGCGCAATCCTTTCGGCACGGCGCTGCCGCGCGAGGCGCTGCCGTCCACGACCGGCTTCGGCGCTGTCCTGATCGCCTGGCAGTCGAGCTTCTATCGCGAATTGACGGCGGCCCTGAAGGCGATCGCCACGGCGCCCGCTGCGCTGTGGGGGCTGCTCGGCCTCTCCTTCGGTTACGGTGTCTTCCACGCTGCCGGGCCGGGACACGGCAAGGCGGTGATCTCCGGCTATATCGTTGCGGACAACCGCAGCCTGAAGCGCGGGCTGGCCTTAAGCTTTGCAGCTGCCTTCCTGCAAGCCGCGGTCGCCATCGCGATCGTGATGGTGGCGACACTGCTGCTGCGCGTGACCGCAATGCAGATGAATGCCGCGACCACTGTGATCGAGCAGGGCAGCTTCCTGCTGGTGGCGCTGGTCGGCCTGCTCATGCTCTGGCGGAAGTCGGGAGCGCTGATCGCGCTCGAGGCAGGCGCCGCGCACGATCCCGCAGCCTGCGACCATGTCCACATGCCCGACGCCGATCAGGTCTCTCGGCTCGCCGGCTGGCGCGACATGGCCGGCGTCGTGCTGGCGGCCGGCTCGCGCCCCTGTGCGGGAGCGCTGATCATCCTCGTCTTCGCCGCTTCTCAAGGGCTCTTCTGGGCCGGTATCGCCGCGACCTTCGCCATGGCACTGGGCACGGCAATCACCACGGGGGTGCTCGCGGCCTTCGCGGTCTTCTTCAAGTTTGCGGCTCTGAAGCTCGCCGGCGGCGGCAGCCTGCGCTCGGCCCGGCTGATCGCCGGGCTCGAACTCCTCGCCGCCGCCTTCGTCGCCGTGCTTGGTGCGGCGCTGTTCACAGGCCTCTGGATCGGCGGGATGGGCAGCTGAGGCTCAGCCCGCAACCCGCTGCGGGTCGTTCTCGAGCAGGATCGGCTTGCCATGCGGCGTCGCTTCGGCGGCTCGGGCCCAGGAGGCGGCGAGCGCGTCGACGCCATCGTGGGAGGTGAGCCCCTTCGCGATCAGCAGGTGCTCCAGCGCCTCGCACCAGCGCTCGTAGTAGTCCGAGCCGTCCTTGCAGCCCCCGGCCGCGAGCGCCTCGCGGATCTCGGTGCCAAGCGCCTGCGCCCATTCATCCGCGGTGAAGACGCCCCTGTTCTGGAGCTCGACGACCAGCGCGAAGGCCTGCGCCTGCCAGGGCTCGGCGAAGATCGGGCCCCCGGCATCGCGCGGGATCGGCGTGTCGGCGGCCAACGCTGCCGCCAGATCGGTCTCAGGCCGGCTCAAGATAGCTCTCCCAGGCCTCGATGCTGACGGTGGAGGTCGGGTCGGCATCGCGGCCCCAGAGCTCGGGCCCGGCGAAGACGACGGTGTAGAGCCACTGCGCCGTCTCGGGCTGGCCCTGCGAGCCTGTATCCGGGAAGACATGGCAGCCGACGATGCGCTCGACCACGCCGGTCTTGCCGCGGGCATAGCGCGGCAGGCGGGTATGATGCTGCGGGTGCATGACGACGGTACTGACCCGGTCGCCGAGCGCGAAGCGGGCCGGCGCCTTGGCCTCTCGCTCATAGGGGAACCCGCGGCGCAGGACGCCTGCGACCTCCGCGCCCTTGAGCACTCGCCTGGGCTCGCGGCGCTCTGGCGCCGGCTTGCCGCTGGCGAGTTCGTCGGCGCTCAGGAAGCCGTGCTGGACCAGGACCTTGTCGAGCGCGGCGAGCCAGATCTCGTAATAGGTCGAGGAGAGGTACTGTGCTGGCGGCAGGCTCTCGCGGGCATGGCGGATCTCGTCGATGGTCCAGGCGCCCATGGCGCCGGCCGCGACATTGATCGCCAGCACGCGCTTCTCCCAGTCGCCATGGAAGACCGGCTCGTTCGACTCCGGAACGACCGGCCCGAAGGCCATCTGGCCGCCGAGATCATGGGCGCTGTTCATGCGGCGTCCTCCATCGAAGGCAGGCCGGTGCCGATCATGGAGTTGCGCGAGACGATGCTCGCGAGCTTCTCCTCGCTCCAGCCTTCGGTGCCGGCCGGGCGCATCGGGATGACGATGAAGCGGGTTTCGGCCGTCGAATCCCAGACGCGGATGCGCTGGCCCTCCGGCAGTGTCACGCCGAAATCGGCGAGGGTGCCGCGGGGGTCGATCACGGCCTTGGCGCGATAGGGCGGGGATTTGTACCAGACCGGGGGCAGCCCCAGCACCGGCCACGGGTAGCAGGAACAGAGCGTGCAGACGATGAGGTTGTGCTGCTCGGGCGTGTTGAAGCAGGCAACGATGTGCTCGCCGCCGCGCCCGCCATAGCCTAGCTCGGCCGCGGCCGCCGTGCCGTCCGCCTTCAGGCGCTCGGCGAAGGCTGGGTCGGTCCAGGCTTTTGCGACGATGCGGGCGCCGTCGCGCGGGCCGATCCTGGTTTCGTAGGTGTCGATGATCGCGTCGAGCGCGGCCGGATCGACATAGCCCTTCTCGACCATCAGCGTTTCCAGCGCCTTCACCCGTGCCTCGATGGCGGTGAAGTGGTTGTCGTGATGATGATCGTGGTCGTGGTGGTGTCCGCTCATGGCAACCTCCTCTCAGGCGATCCGGATGCGGGCGGCGCGCTCGTAGCGCACCGCAAAGGCGACGAGCGAGCGATCCGCGCCCTTCGGCCCGATCAGCGACAGGCCGAGCGGCGCCCCCTCGCGCTGGGCGACCGGAATGGTAACCTGCGGGAAGCCGGAGAGGCCGGCAAGACAGAGCAGCCGCAGGGCACGGTTGCGGAAATCCTCCAGCTCCGATTCCTTCGCGGCGATCAGCGGCGCGATGTCTGGCATGGTCGGCAGGACCAGCACGCCGTCGCGTCCGAGAAGCCGGGCGAGCCGGGTGCGGAAGGTCTTGCGGGTGGCTTCGCCGCGGGCATGCTCGGCGTCGGTCACCGCCTTGGAGAAGAGGAAGCGTTCCTTCACGCCGGGGCCGAGCGGAGGAGCGAAGCGCTCGATCATCGGGCCATCGGAGAGCCAGGCCTCGCGGCCCTGGATCCAGCGGAACGCCCAGTAGAGCGCGTCGATATCGCGCACGAGCTTGACGCCTTCCGGCTGGCCAAGCGTCGGGATCGTACGCTGCACGACATTGCGCAGGATGGTCTCCGCCTCCGGCACGGCCTGGGCGAACATGTCGTCGGCGATGAGCATGCGCGGGGTTTCCGGCAATTCCGCCCGGTCGACACCGAAGAGCACATTCGCGACGCGCGAGAACACCTCGCCATCCCGGGCGAACCAGCCGGGGGTATCGAGGCTCTCGGCCAGCGGCCAGACTCGCTTCAGCGAAAGCCGGCCATGGGTCGGACGGATGCCGAAGAGGCCGCCATAGCTCGCGGGCGCACGCACCGAGCCGCCGGTGTCGGAGCCGAGAGCGACGTCGGCGAGGCGCCCGGCCACCGCCGCCATCGAGCCGCAGGAGGAGCCGCCGGTGATGCGCTCCGGCGCGGCCGGATTGATCGGCGAGCCGAAATGAGCGTTCTGGCCGTTGAGCGAGAAGGCGAGCTCGTCGGTATGGGTCTTGCCGACAAAGCGGGCACCGGCCTTGAGCAGATCCTTCACGATCGGCGCGGTCTTGGTCTTGATGCCGGACTGCGCCAGCACCAGCGGCGAGCCCGCGCCGGTCGGGTAGCCCTTGACGTCGAAGAGGTCCTTCACCGCCAGCGTCAGCCCGGCAAGCGGGCCCGCGACGGAATGTTTCACCGGCGCATCGGGATAGGGCACGAAGCAGCGGAACGGATCGTCGAAGGTCATAGGTCAGATCCCCCTGGCATCGCCGTCGGAGCGCGGGTCATGCACCGCCTCGACATGGCCCCTGTCGTGCTTCACCAGCATGCCGGCATGGCCGAAACCCTCGGAATAGGCGAGTCCGCTCTCCTCGACCGGGTGGCCGGCGGCATCGAGGCGCTCCAGCAGCGACGGGTCGAAGCGGCTCTCGAACTTGAGGCTGCTCGAGCCTGCTCCCCAGGTCTTGCCGAAGAGCCAGCGCGGCGCATCGACCGCCGTCGCAAGGTTCTGGCCGGCCCGGTATCGCGTCAGGATCTGCGCCTGGAATTGCGGCTGGCCGTCGCCGCCCATCGAGCCATAGGGCAGGATACGTCCGTCCTCGAAGCGCGCGAAGGCTGGATTGAGCGTGTGGAACGGCTTGCGGCCGGGCGCCAGCGGGTTGGCGGCATCCTTGTCGAGCGAGAAGGAGACGCCGCGGTTCTGCCAGTGGATGCCCGTGGCGGGCAGCACGCAGCCGGACCCATATTCCCAGTAGATCGACTGGATATATGAAACGGCGAGCCCCTTGCCGTCGATCGCGCCCATCCAGATCGTGTCGCCGTCGCCATTGCGCAGCGGCAGCTTCGCGGCGCGCCTCATGTCGATTGCGGCGGCCTCGCGGGCCAGTACGGCTTCGAGCAGCAGCTCGGCCGGCGGATGGTCGAGATGGGCGGGGTCGGTCACGTAGCGGTCGCGGATGGCGAAAGCGCGCTTCGTCGCTTCGATGAGGCCGTGATGATGCTCGAAGCTGTCGAGCCTGCTCTCGCCGAGCCGCTCGAAGATGCCGAGCATCATCAGCGAGGCCAGTCCCTGCGTCGGCGGCGGGAGATTCGATACGGTGAGGCCGGGCAGCTTCAGCGACAAGGGCGCAACCGATCGCGCCTGATAGCGCGCGAGATCGGCGCGGGTGACGGGCGAGCCGATGCGTTCGAGGTCGGCGGCAATCTCGCGCCCGACATCACCGCGATAGAAATCGTCGAGCCCGGCATCGGCGAGCTGCTGCAGGGCCGCGCCGAGCGTCTCCGGCTTGCGGCGGGCACCAGGCTTGGGCGGGGCGCCGTCGATCCAGAAGCTGGAGAGGAAACCCGGGGCGGCCTTCAGCGCGTCAAGCTCGTTCGGCCTGTTGCCGAGCTCGGACGCCGAGATGGCATAGCCCTCGCGGCAGTGGCTGATCGCGTCGGTCAGCAATTCGCGCAGCGGCATGCGCCCGCCGAGCGAGCGCGAGAGTTCGAGTGCCAGCTGCCAGCCGCCGATGGCACCGGCGACGGTGAGCGCGGACTCCGGACCGCGCGACGGAATCAGGTCGTAGCCCTTGCCGCGATAGCGCTCGATCGTCGCGAGGGAGCCCGCCGGGCCGCAGGCCTCGATGCCGTGCAGGCGGCCGCCGGGCTCATGCACCAGCCAGAAGCCGTCGCCGCCGATCGCATTCATATGCGGATAGACGACGGCGATCGTTGCGGCCATCGCGACCATGGCTTCGATGGCGTTGCCGCCTTCGGCGAGAATGGCGCGTCCGGCTTCGGAGGCAAGGCGATGGGGGGCTGCCACGGCGGCGGAGGCGAAGACAGGCGTATCCAGCATCAGGGCTTTTCAGGCTCCGGAATCATGCCCATCTGGGGGCGACGGGCGCGAATTTGTTGCATGGGGCAGCAAGCTCCGCTAGGTGCGTGGGGCGCATGACTGCGTGAGGCAGCCTGCGCGCGAAGGAAGGACAGCATGGCCGGACGGCATATGAACTGGCGCAACCTGATCATGGTCTCCTCGTTCGGGATCCTGATCGCCGTCGAGCTCTTCGGCGTGGCGCTGGCGGCTGGCTGGGCGCTGGCCGGCCTGTTCGAGCTCGGCACCATCTTCGAATATATCATGATGGCGATCTTCTCGGTCTTCGCGGCCTATGGTCTGCTCAACCTGATGCGCCGCATGCTCAAGATCGAGCATCTGACCGACGTCGACTGAGCCTGCGCGGCTGCCGGAGGCGAACGCCTCAATCACAGACCTTGAGCGTGACCGGGTCGGCTTCGGCCGGGAGGTCGTCGCTCATCGGCCGGCACCGGCCGGCGCTGCAGACGCGCCAGTCGGCGGTCGCGCCCGAGCGGCGCATCACCACCTCCTTGAGCGGCGGCAGGGCGGGGCGCCAGCGCCAGAAGCCATCGACGAGCTTCGCGCCGTCGGGCGGATCCATGCCGGCGCCGGAGCCTTCGACCCGAGCCTCGACGATTTCCAGTCCCGCGGGCGTCTCGCGCCAGACCTCTTCCCACAGCGTCTTCTGCACCGAATGGCGCCAGCCCAGCGTGATCTCGCCGCGGCCGAGGGCGACGACGAGCGCGCCGGCCGTGAGGCACAGGCTCATGCCACCGCGGTCTCGGCCCTGCGCGCCGCCAGCCAGTGCCTGAATACGATCGCGCCAGAGAGCGCGTAGCCGAGCGGATCGCTATAGGCGAACTCGCCGAAGAGCAGCACAGCGGCGCCGAAGCACAGGATCCGTTCGATGACGGTGAGGCGGCCGAACAGGTAGCCGATGGCGACCATGCCGAAGAGGCCTATGGCGATCGTCGCCTTGAAGGTCGCGTAGGCCACGGCCGGCCAGAATCCGATGAGGTTCGCCATCGGATCGCCCGGCTGCAGCATCAGCGCCGGCGAATAGACGGCGATGAACGGGATGACGTAGCCGGCGAGTGCGACCCGCATCGCCTCCCAGCCGATCTTGTCGGGATTCTCCTTGGCGATCGGGGCGGCGGCGAGCGCCGCCAGCGCCACCGGCGGCGAGAGATCGGCCATGATGCCGTAGTAGAAGGCGAACATGTGGCTGACGATCAGCGGCACGCCGAGCTTCTCCAGCGCCGGGGCCGCCAGCGCCGCCACGATGATGTAGGTCGGGATCGTCGGGATGCCCGTGCCGAGCAGGATCGAGAGGATCATCGTCAGGATCAGTGCCAGGAACAGGCTGTGCTGGCCGAGCCCGATGATCCAGGCGCCGAAGGTCGTGCCGATGCCGGTCTGCGTCATCAACCCGATGATCGTGCCGACGATCGCGCAGGCGATGCCGACGGGCAGGGCCGTCTTGGCGCTGTCGGCGAGCGCGTCGCGGCTGATCGCCAGCGTCGTGCGTCCGCCCAGCGTGAAGGCATTTGCGAGGATCAGCGCCACGATCAGCACGGCGACGATCCGGATATCCATGCCGTCGCGGAAGAGCGCGGCGGCGATCAGCCCGAGGCCAACCCAGAAGATGATGCGCAATGTCTGCGTGCTGAAACCGGCGGTGATGCCGGCGCCGAGCAGCAATCCGACCGTCAATGCCAGCCCCATCGTGCCGGCGAAGAGCGGCGTGAAGCCGTGGAACAGCATGAAGATCAGCACGGCGAGGGGCAGGGCCAGATACCAGCGCTCGCGCAGGGCCTTGAGCGGGCTCGGCAGCAGCGAGCGCTCGATGCCCCTGAGACCGTATTTGCCGGCCTCCAGATGCACCATCCAGAACGCCGAGGCGAAGTAGAGCACGGCCGGGATCGCAGCCGCCTTGACGATCTCGGCATAGGGAACGCCCAGCGTCTCGGCCATGATGAAGGCGACGGCGCCCATCACCGGCGGCATGATCTGGCCGCCCATCGAGGCGGTGGCCTCGACGCCGGCGGCGAAGGCGCGCCGGTATCCGAACTTGATCATCAGCGGAATGGTGAACTGGCCGACGGTGACGACGTTGGCGACACCGGAGCCGGAGATCATGCCCATCATGCCGGACGACACGACGGCGACCTTGGCCGGGCCGCCGCGCGCGCCGCCGAAGATGCCGAGCGAGACGTCGTTGAAGAGATGGATCATCCCGGCCTTCTCCAGGAAGGAACCGAAGACGATGAAGAGGAAGATATAGGTCGCGGAGACGTAGATCGGCGTGCCGTAGAAGCCCTCCGTTCCGAAGGAGAGATGGCCGATGATCTGGTCGAAGCCGTAGCCGCGATGGTTGAACGGTGCCGGCAGATACTGGCCGAAGAACCAGTAGAGCAGGCAGACGCCGCACATGATCGGCAAGGCATTGCCCATCAGCCGACGCGCGGCCTCGAAGATCAGGACGATCAGCAGCGTGCCGACGACGAGATCGAGAGTCGAGGGATCGCCGTCGCGCAGGATCAGGTCGGCATAGAAGATCCATTGATAAAGGCCGATGCCGAAGCCGACGATGCCGAGCGCCCAGCCCAGAAGCCGGCCGGGCGTGTCCTTCGCCCGGAAATTGGCGACGAGGCCGAAGGAGAGCAGCAGCAGGAAACCGACATGGACCCCGCGCGCCGCCTGGCTCGGCAGGAAGTTCCAGGCGGAGATCGCGATCTGGAAGCTGGCGAAGGCGAGCGCGAGACCATAAGCGAGGAGACCCCAGCCGCCGGGGCCGAAGCCGGGCGGGAAGCCGTGCTCGAAATTGTCCAGATCGGGATGCTCGATCGGAACCGCGGTGGCGCCCGACAGGGCTTCCAACTGGTCTGTCTGCTGGGTC
>NZ_JBIWYK010000033.1:0-13621 GCF_044752385.1 Allobosea sp. CER48
ACCCTGCTTCATGAATGGGAGGAGGCGTTCGCCGTCAAGAACGACCTCCTTCCGATCTACGAACGCACGCCCTTCCCGTTCGAACTCAAGACCTGATGCCTCACTCCGCCGCCAGCCGCGGCGCAGCCGGCTTCGACATCGCTTCAGCCGTCGCCTCGCCGGGCGTCGCGTGCTCGGGATCGTGGATCGGCTCCCACTGGCTCTCGTCCTCGGACTTGCCGAAGAAGCGGCCGAAGAGCCAGGCCGTCCCCCGCGAGAGATCGTCCATAACCATGTAGAACGACGGCACGAAGACGAGCGAGAGCACGGTCGAGACGATCAGGCCGCCGATCACCGCGATCGCCATCGGCGCGCGGAACTCGCCGCCATCTCCGACGCCATAGGCAGAAGGCAGCATGCCCGCCGCCATGGCGATCGTGGTCATCAGAATCGGCCGCGCCCGCTTGCGGCCGGCTTCGATCAGCGCCGTGAAGCGATCCTTGCCGCGCCCGACCTCCTCGACCGCGAAATCGACCAGCATGATCGCATTCTTGGTGACGATGCCCATCAGCATCAGCAGGCCGATATAGACCGGCATCGAGACGGCGTTGTTCGTCGCCAGCAGCGCGATCACCACTCCGCCGAAGGAGAGCGGCAGCGAGAGCAGGATGGTGATCGGCTGGAAGACCGAGCCGAACAGCAGGATCAGCACTGCCAGCACCAGCATCAGGCCGGTGGTCATGGCCGTGATGAACCCCTGGACGACCTCGCCCTGGATCTCGGCATCACCGGTCGCGGCGATCCAGACACCTGACGGCAGGCCGACCTCCTTCACGATCTCCTGGAACTTGTCCTGCGCCGTTCCAAGCTCGAAGCCCCGCTTCAGATCGGCGCCGATCTGGGCCCGGCGGACGCGGTCATAGCGGTCGATCGAGCTCGGGCCCTCGCCGAAGCCGATATCGGCCACGGCGGTCAGCGGGATCGAGACGCCGTTCGTGTTGGTCACGCGCAGCGCCGCGATGTTGCGCATGTCGGTGCGGGCCACCTCGTCGAGCTGGACGCGGATCGGCACAAGCCGGTCACCGGCGTTGAACTTGGCGAGATTGGCCCCGACGTCACCGATGGTGGCGACGCGGACGGCTTCCGAGATCGCCTCCGGCGTGACTCCGAGATTGGCAGCCTCCTCAAGCTTCGGCGTGACTCGCAGCTCCGGGCGGCTCAGCGAGCCCGCAGTCGCGACGTTGAGATAGCCGTCGACCTGGCGCATCCGCGCCTCGATCTTCGCGACCGCCGCGTCGAGCGCCTCGCCATCCTTGGACAGGATCGAGAAGGCCATCTCGCGCTCGCCGCGCTCGTTGACATACCAGGCACGCACGTCGGGCACGCTCGCGAGCTTCTCGGCGATGGTGACCTTGAGCTCCTTCTGGGCGATGTCGCGCTCGGCCTTGGGCTTGAGCAGGATGAAGACCGCGGCGCGGCGCACCTCGCGCTGCCCCGTCGGCGATGCCCCGCCGAGGACGAAGACGTCGCGGACCTCGGGAATGGACTTCAGCACATCGACGAGCCTGTCGGTGGTGACGCGCGTATCCTCCAGCGTCGAGCCCGGCGGCAGCTCGACCGAGGCGACGACGCGGGAGGTGTCCTCATCCGGGATGAAGCCGGTCGGCAGCATCTGCGTCGCCTGGATCGAGCCGATCAGGAACATGAAGCCGACGACCAGCGTCGCATAGGCCGTGTTGAACGGCATGCTCCGCCAGCGCCCGGTGCCGTCGAGGCGCGGGAAGAACGGGATGCGCCGCTTCTTCAGGGTGCCCTTCAGCAGCCCGACATAGCCGCGCATGATCCAGCCATCCTTCGGATCGGCGTGATCGACCGGCCGCAGCAGATAGGCTGCCATCATCGGCGTGATCAGCCGCGCGACCAGCAGCGAGAACAGCACGGCGACTGCGACGGTGAGGCCGAACTGGCGGAAATACTGGCCGGCGACGCCGCCCATGAAGGAAACCGGCGCGAAGATCGCCACGATGGTCAGCGTGATCGCGATGACGGCCAGGCCGATCTCGTCCGCGGCTTCCATCGCGGCGCGATAGGGCGACTTGCCCATCTTCATGTGCCGGACGATGTTCTCGATCTCGACGATGGCGTCGTCGACGAGGATGCCGGTCACCAGCGTGATGCCGAGCAGGCTGACGAGGTTGAGCGAGAAGCCCATCAGCTCCATCGCCCAGAACGTCGGTATGGCCGAAAGCGGGAGGGCGATCGCCGTGATCAGCGTCGCCCGCCAGTTGCGCAGGAACAGGAAGACGACGATGACGGCGAGCGCAGCGCCTTCCATCAACGTTTCCATCGCAGCCTTGTAGTTGCCGTAGGTGTAGGCGACGGCATCGTCGATCGGCGTGATCTGGATATCGGGGAAGCGCTTGTTCAGCTCCCCGACGCGTTGCGCCACCACATCCTTGACCGAGAGCTCGCTCGAGCCCTTCGAGCGGAACACCGCGAATGTCACGACCGGGCTCTTGTTCAGCCGGCCGAAGGCGCGCGGTTCGGAGTTGGAATCCTCGACGCGGCCGAGCTCCTTCAGGCGCACCTCGCGCCCGCCGGAGAGCGTGATCTTGGTCTCCGCCAGATCCGCGACGGTGCGGGCGCCCGCAAGCGTCCGGATCGCCTGTTCCTGCCCGCCGACCTCGCCGCGCCCGCCCGCCAGATCGACATTGGTGGCGCGGATCTGGCGATTGACCTCGCCCGCGGTGATGCCGAGCGCCAGCAGCCGGTCGGGGTCGAGCGAGATGCGGATCTCGCGATCGACGCCGCCATAACGCTCGACGCGGCCGACACCCTTCAACCCCTGCAACTCGCGCGCGACGACATCGTCGACATACCAGGACAGCTGCTCCAGCGTCATGCCGGCGGACGCAGCACCGTAGGTCAGGATCGACTGGCCCTCGACGTCGATGCGCTGGATGACCGGCTCGTCGATGGTACGTGGCAGGTCGGCGCGAATCTTCGCGATGGCGTCCTTCACATCGTTGACGGCGCGGTCGGTGTTGGTCTCGAGCCGGAACTCGATCAGCGTCAGGGACTGGCCGTCGGTCAGGGTCGAAGTGACGTGCTTTACGCCCGTGATGTTGGCGACGGTATCCTCGACACGCTTGCTGACCTGGCTCTCGAGCTCGGCCGGCGCCGCTCCGGACTGGGTCACGGTGACGGAGACCAACGGTATGTCGATGTTGGGAAAACGGGTGACCGGCAGCTTCGAGAAGGCGAGCAGGCCGAGCACGCAAAGCACGACGAAGAGCAGGATCGCCGGAACCGGCTTTCGGATCGACCAGGCGGAGAAGTTCACGTTCATGGTCGCATCCGTCAGTTGGTCGGGACGGGCGTCACGAGGTCGCCGTCGCGCACGAAGGTGCCGGCCCGCGCAACCACGGTCTCACCTGCGGAAATGCCATTGGCGATCTCGGCGCGGCCACCACCGACAAGGCCGAGCGTGACGGGCTTGGTCGTGACGCGGCCGTCCTTTACGGTCTGCACGCTCGCGCCGGAGCGGCCATAGGTTATGGCGGAAAGCGGCAGCGTCACGGCACTCTTGCGGCCGGTCTCGATGATGCCCCGTGCGAAGGCACCGATCGCCACCGGCGGGTTGCCGTCGAGCGCGACGCGGACCCGGCCGAGGCGCGAGGCCTTGTCGACCTCCGGCGCGATCAGCCGGATCGTCCCTGCGAGCGCATCCTTGGCGCCGGCGGGCAGCACCGACACCGGCTGCCCGACCTTCAGGCCCGGCAGCTCGACCTCGGCGACCTGTGCCTCGAGCTCGATCGCGCCTTCGGCGATGATGCGGAAAAGTGGGTCCGAGGTCGGCAGCATGCTCGCCGTCGCGCCAAGCTTGGCCGTGCGACGGCTGACGATGCCGGCGCCGGGCGCCTTGATCTCGGTGCGGGCGAGCTTGACGGCGATATCCTTGCCCTGCGCCTGGGCGAGCGCGAGATCTGCCGTCGCAATCGCCAGAAGCTGCCGGGCCGCATTGGCGCGTGCCTGGCCCGAGCGCGCGGCCGCGGCACGCTGGTCGAACAGCTCCATGCTGGCATTGCCGCTCTCGCGCAGCGCCTTGGTACGATCGAAGGCGTTGTTCGCCTGGACCACATTGGCATCGGCCTCGGCGATCTGGGCATTCGCCTGCGCGACGGCGGCTTCGGCGCGGGCGACCTGGGCGTCGTTCTGGGCCCTCTGGACATCGAGCGTCGTCCGGTTCAGCCGCACGAGTACCTGGCCCTGCGCGACCTTGTCGCCCTCTTCGGCCAGAAGCTCGATGATCGACAGCCCGTCGACCTCGGGCGTCACCATGATCTCGTCGCGCGCCACCATCGAACCGGAGACGACGACGCTCTGGACGATTTCCGTCGTCTCCGCCTGCGTCACGGTGACGGACGGGCCGGCGGCATGCGTTGCGACGGGAGCGGTCTTCGCCGGCGTCTGTGCCGCGAGCGGGAGCGGTACGGCCAGCAGCGCCGTAGCCAGCGCCAGCGGGGCGGTCATGCGAGCGGTCATCGAAAGCGATCCTGTTGCGGCCTGGAGGCCGAAGAAGCGGGTCTGAAGCCCGGCGGGAGCAGATGTCATGGCTGCGTCTCCGTTTCGGGCAGGAGCATGGTCTGCGCGAGCTGGCGCATGCCGGTGAAGAGCGTGTCGGCGGCGGCCGCATCGTCGAAGTTCGGATCCATCGCCCGCCGGCAGAAATAGCCGTCCGCCATCATCGAGATCGCGAGCAGAAAGCGATGTTCGTCGAGCCGCGGCGGCAACTCGCCATTGCGCTTGGCCTCGCTGATAGCCGCCGCCAGGCCCTGAACCACGGTGCCCTCGATATCGGCGCACATGCTCGCCATTTCGGGGTTGCGCGCGGCCTCGGCCCAGATCTGCACGGCGATGACCGCCTTCTCGCGCGGTTGGCGAACGAGATGCTTGCGGCCGAGTTCCTCGAGCTGGTCGAGCAGGGCGCCATTGTCCGGACACAGACTGCCGAAATCTTCCGCGATCAGGCTGCGGTCACGCTCGGACATGCCGGCGATGATCGCGTCCTTCGAGTTGAAGTAGCGGTAGAGATTGCCCGGGCTCATCCCCGCCTCCGCCGCGACATCCTGCATCGTCGCGGCATGGAAGCCGGCGCGCGCAAACACACGCTCGGCCGCATCGAGGATGCGGATATGGCGCTCCGACAGCGCGGCTTCGGGCAATGTGGCGGGCAACACTGGTGGCATCGTGACTTGGCTTGATGAGAATGAACGTTCATTCTCATCTCAGATTGACGCGGCAACGTCAAGCGAAACGCCGCTCCCGGCCGTCCGATCCGGCCTGCAGGGGAAAGCTTGCCGGATCATTGCAGAGCTCCCGGCGCATAAATTGCTTGCTTCGTCCCGTCTGGAACCTCATGTTCAGGGGCGATCTGTCATGGCTTTGCGTGCCATCCTTCCGCCGGCCGGTGCGCGAGCGACCTTGAAGCCCGTGATGAACGACCACGCCTTCACTCTCCGTGCCGCCCGCAGAACGCGCTCTCCCCTCGTCACCCGGCCGAGCCGCCCCGCACCCAGGCCGGTACTCGTCGTGCTGCATCAGGAGCATTCGACCTCCGGCCGCATCGGCCGGCTGCTGCAGGCGCGCGGCCATGCGCTCGATATCCGCAAGCCGCGCTTCGGCGACCCCCTGCCGCAGACCATGCGGGACCATGCCGGTGCGGTGATCTTTGGCGGCCCGATGGGCGCGAACGATCCCGAGGACTTCATCAAGGCCGAGATCGACTGGATCGGCACCTGCCTGAAGGAGGATGCGCCGTTTCTCGGCATCTGCCTGGGTGCACAGATGCTGGCGAAACATATGGGCGCGCGGGTCTACACGCATGGCGAAGGCCGCGCCGAGGTCGGCTATTATCCGCTGGGGGTCACCGAAGCCGGCGCCACCCATGCCGATACCGCGCAATTCATCTGGCCCGGGACCGTCTACCAGTGGCATCGCGACGGCTTCGACTGCCCGGCCGACGCCGAATGCCTCGCCACGGGCGAGGATTTTCCGGTGCAGGCCATCCGCACGGGCTCCAGGGCCTACGGCATCCAGTTCCACCCGGAGGTCACGCCGGCGATGATGTATCGCTGGTCCGTGCGCGGCCATGAGCGCACCTTGATGCCCGGCGCCCAGCTGGGCCATACCCACCTGCCGGGGTGGTTCCAGCATGATCCGGCCGTCCGGCTCTGGCTCGACGCATTCCTTGACCACTGGCTGAAGGAGCCGGCGGTCGCCGGCCTGCATCGCATTTGACCCGCACAGCACTCGTTCTCGGCGCCGGCATGGTCGGCGTCTCCTCCGCGCTCGCGCTGCAGAAACGCGGCATCACCGTCACATTGATCGATCGCAAGGAGCCTGGGCACGAGACGTCCTATGGCAATGCCGGCGTCCTCGCCGCGTCCTCGATCGTGCCTCTCAACAATCCGTCGCTCTATGCGAAGATCGCGGGCTATCTCGGCAATCGGCACCCGGCGCTCAATCTGAGCTGGCGCCGCGCGCTGGCCCGGCCGGGCTGGCTGCTGCGGTTCCTTTGGGAAGCCCGCCCGTCGCAGGCGGCCGCCCGGGTCGCCGCGCTGCAATCGCTGACCGCAAGCACGGTCGAGCGCCATCGCGCCCTGATGGCAGCGGCCGGGGTGTCCCATCGCCTGCGTGAGACGGGCACGCTCAAGCTCTGGCGCACCGAGGCCGGCCATGAGGCGGCTCGGGCCGAACATGATTTCCTGAAGCGTCACGGTATCGAGTCGCAAGTGCTCGATCGGCAGGGCATTTCGGGGCTCGAGCCGAGCCTGAACCCGATCTTCCCGGCGGGGCTGCTGATCCCCTCCGTAGGCTCGGTCGATTCGCCCGGCGCCGTCACTGCGGCCTACGCCGCGCTCTTCGCGGAGCGCGGCGGGCGCATCGAGCAGGCAGATGTCAAGGCGCTCGGCCGGAATGGCACAGGCTGGCGCGCGACGACCAGCGGGGGCGCGTTCGACGCCGACATCGCCGTGGTCGCGCTCGGCCCCTGGAGCGGCGAGCTGCTGAAGCCGCTGGGTCTCGATCCCTGGCTCGATGTCGAGCGTGGCTACCACCGCCATCTCCGGCCTGAAGCCGGGTCCGGCTTGTCTCGGCCGGTCTACGATGTCGACGGCGCCTATTACCTCGCCCCGATGGAGCAGGGCTTCCGCGTCACCAGCGGAGTCGATCTCTCGTTCCGCGATGCGCCCGATGACCATCGCCAGATCGATAGCGCGACGATGGCGGCGCGCGAGGCCTTCCCGCTGGGCGCCGAGGTCGGCGAGACGTGGCGGGGGGCAAGGCCGACCTTGCCGGATTCGTTGCCCATGATCGGCGAGGCTCCGCGCAATCCCGGCCTCTGGCTCGCCTTCGGCAACCAGCATATCGGCTTCTCGACCGGCCCGATCACCGGCGAGATGATCGCCGCAATGGTCTGTGGGGAAAAGCCGCCGATCGACCCGACGCCGTTCCGGCCGGGGCGCTATATCCGCTGACGAAGCGTGTCTTCCAGCACGCGCTGCGGCACGCTGTGCTGCTGCGCGTACCGGGTGACACGCTGCTGAGCCGAGCGCGAATGCGCTGGCGTGGGTCGGCTGGCGTGGCAGCCGAGAACCGGAGCGGAGCGTACATCGGTACGTGAGCACCGGAAGCGCAGGCCGCCGCGTCAGGCGGCCGCGCCAGTAGCGTTCGCGCCGGCTCAGACCTGGCGGGCGACCATCATCTTCTTGACCTCGGCGATCGCCTTGGCCGGGTTCAGCCCCTTCGGGCACGCATTCGCGCAGTTCATGATGGTGTGGCAGCGATAGAGCCGGAACGGATCTTCCAGGTTGTCGAGCCGCTCGCCGGTCGCCTCGTCGCGCGAGTCGATCAGCCAGCGATAGGCCTGCAGCAGCGCGGCCGGGCCGAGATAGCGGTCGCCGTTCCACCAATAGCTCGGACAGGAGGTCGAGCAGCAGGCGCAGAGGATGCACTCGTAGAGACCGTCGAGCTTCTCGCGATCGTCCTTGGCCTGCCGCCACTCCTTCTCGGGAGCCGGCGTCGTCGTCTGCAGCCAGGGCTCGATCGAGGCGTGCTGCGCATAGAAGCGCGTCAGATCCGGAACCAGGTCCTTGACCACGGGCATGTGCGGCAGCGGATAGATCGCGACCTTGCCCTTGGCGCCGCACTCGTCGATGCCAGTGGTGCAGGCCAGACCGTTCTTGCCGTCCATGTTCATGGCGCACGAACCGCAGATGCCCTCGCGGCAGGAGCGGCGGAAGGTCAGCGTCGGGTCGACCTTGTTCTTGATCCAGATCAGCGCATCGAGAACCATCGGCCCGCAATCGTCGCGATCGACATAATAGGTGTCGGTGCGCGGATTCTCGGTGTCGTCGGGGCTCCAGCGATAGACCTTGAACTCGGTCACGTTCTTGGCATTGGCCGGCTTCGGCCAGGCCTTGCCCTCGATCAGGCGGGAGTTCTTCGGGAGATTGAATTCGGCCATCGGATCGTCCTCAGTACACCCGCGCCTTGGGCTTGATGTACTCGATGTCGTTGGACATCGTGTACGTATGCACCGGCCGGTCATCGAGGGTGACCGTGCGCTTCTCGTCGTCGATCCAGGCCAGGGTGTGCTTCATCCAGTCCTTGTCGTCGCGATTCGGATAGTCCTCGCGGGCATGCGCGCCGCGGCTTTCCGGCCGGTTCAGTGCCGAGTCCATGGTCACGACCGCCTGGGTGATCAGGTTGTCGAATTCCAGGGTCTCGATCAGGTCGGAATTCCAGATCAGCGAGCGATCCTTGGTGCCGACATCGGCGATGCCGCCCCAGACCTCATGGATGAGCTTGTGGCCCTCTTCCAGCGTTTCGCCGGTGCGGTAGACGGCGCAGTTGTTCTGCATCGTACGCTGCATGCGATCGCGCAGCACCGCGGTCGGCGTGCCTCCCGCGGCGTTGCGATACTTGTCGAGACGGGTGAGCGCCAGGTCCGACGAGTTCTTCGGCAGTTCCGGCTGCTTCTCGCCCGCCGTCACCGTGTCGGCGCAGCGCAGGCCAGCCGCGCGGCCGAACACCACGAGATCGATCAGCGAATTGGAGCCGAGGCGGTTGGCACCGTGCACCGAGACGCAAGCGGCTTCGCCGATCGCCATCAGGCCCGGGACCACCATGTCCGGATCGCCACCGACCTTGGTCAGGACCTCGCCGTGATAGTTCGTCGGGATGCCGCCCATGTTGTAGTGGACGGTCGGCAGCACCGGGATGGGCTCGCGGGTCACGTCGACGCCGGCGAAGATCTTGGCGCTCTCCGAAATGCCGGGCAGGCGCTCGTGCAGGATCTTCGGGTCGAGATGGTCGAGGTGCAGGTAGATGTGATCCTTGTCCTTGCCGACGCCGCGGCCAGCCCGGATCTCCATCGTCATCGAGCGCGAGACGACGTCACGCGAGGCGAGGTCCTTGGCCGAGGGGGCATAGCGCTCCATGAAGCGTTCGCCCTCCGAATTGGTGAGGTAGCCGCCCTCGCCGCGCGCCCCCTCGGTGATCAGGCAGCCCGAACCGTAGATGCCGGTCGGGTGGAACTGCACGAACTCCATGTCCTGCATCGGCAGGCCGGCGCGCAGCACCATGCCGCCGCCGTCGCCGGTGCAGGTATGGGCGGAGGTGGCCGAGAAATAGGCGCGGCCATAGCCGCCGGTGGCAAGGATCGTCTGCTGGGCGCGGAAGCGGTGCAGCGTGCCGTCATCGAGCTTGAGCGCGATCACGCCGCGGCAATGGCCGTCCTCGTCCATGATCAGGTCGATGGCGAAATACTCGATGAAGAACTCGGTATTGTAGCGCAGCGCCTGCCCATAGAGCGTGTGCAGCATGGCGTGGCCGGTGCGGTCGGCCGCCGCGCAGGTGCGCTGGGCCGGCGGGCCTTCTCCGAATTCGGTGGTCATGCCGCCGAAGGGGCGCTGGTAGATGCGGCCGTCCTCGGTGCGCGAGAAGGGAACGCCCCAGTGCTCGAGCTCGTAGACGGCGGCCGGAGCGTTGCGCACGAGATATTCGATCGCGTCCTGGTCGCCGAGCCAGTCCGACCCTTTCACGGTGTCGAACATGTGCCACTGCCAGGTGTCCTTGCCCATGTTGCCGAGCGAGGCGGCGACGCCGCCCTGCGCTGCGACGGTGTGCGAGCGGGTCGGGAACACCTTGGTGATGCAGGCGGTGCGCAGGCCGGCCTGCGAGCAGCCGACCGTGGCGCGCAGGCCGGCGCCGCCGGCGCCGACGACGACGACGTCGAAGGTGTGGTCCGTGATCGGATAGGCGGTGCCGGTATAGGCCGGGACCGGGCGGGACTTGGTGATCGCCATCGGATCAGCCTCCAAAAGACAGCTTCAGCACCGCGTAGACGCTGGCGGCGCCGACAGCGATGGCGAAGAAGGTGTTGGCCATGACGGCGAGGACCTTGGCCCCCTCGTTATGGACGTAGTCCTCGATGACGACCTGCATGCCCAGACGCATATGGATGCAGGCCGAGAGGATGAAGAGCAGCATCAGGATCGCGACGAGCGGGTGCGACAGCAGCGCGAGCGCGGCCGGATAGGGCCGGCCGACCAGCGCGATGACGATACCGATGAAGATGACCGCCAGGATCAGGTTCGAGACGGCGGTGACGCGCTGCAGCCAGAAATGGCCGGTGCCGGACTTTGCCGAACCCAGGCCGCGGACGCGGCCGAGCGGGGTGCGCATCGAGGAATTGGACAGCATGGCGGGCTCCTCAGCGCAGGACCAGGGCGGCGATCCAGACCAGGACCGTCAGGCTCGCCGAGGCGACGAGCGAGTACTTCGCCATGTTCATGCGGGTCTCGGGATCGAAGCCCTTGCCCATGTCCCAGACGAAGTGGCGCAAGCCGCCGACCATGTGGTGGATCAGCGAGAAACTGTAGAGGAAGAGCACCAGCCGGCCGAGGAGGGAGCCGGCGACGGCCTGGGCCGTGTCAAAGGCCGCAGGACCGGACGCCGCGGCGACCAGCCACGCGGCAATCAGCACCGTGCCGAGATAGAGCCCCGTGCCCGTGACGCGATGGGCGATCGACATCGCCATCGTCCAGGACCAGCGATAGATCTGAAGGTGGGGCGAAAGCGGGCGCGCCGCGGGCTTGACCTCGGCCAATATCATTCTCCGATCAAGCGGCCCGCAGGACAGATCGCGGACCCATTTGGGATCATTCTAGAGTGACTGGTTCTCTAACGAAACCGTTCCGGCGCTGCAATGCGGCATGCGCAGAACAAAGTTACAGATTCTGAAAATCGTCATTTCGTTACGAAATGCTTAGCGCGGCAGCAATGCCCAGTAGTCGAAATCGAGAATCACGCTGGGATCGTACTCCTCGCCCTGTTTCAGTGGATGATCGGAGCAGGGCCGGTTCTTGGTCGCGACGAGCCGCAGCCGGAGCGCGCCGACGTCGCTGCGGCCGGGCAGTTCGGCGCTCGCCAGCACCTCGCTCCAGGCATAGACCGTGTCGCCGGCGAAAAGCGGCGCGACGTGCCGCCCACCGTTGATCGCGGTGATGTGGAAGGCATTGCCGAGCCCGTTGAAGGACAGGGCGCGGGCGAGGCTGATGACATGCCCGCCATAGATCAGCCGCTTGCCGAACCGGCTGTCGCGCGCCGCATGGGCGTCGAAATGCACCTTCGCGGTATTCTGGTAGAGCCGCGTTGCAAGCTGGTGTTCCGCCTCCTCGACAGTCATGCCATCGACATGGTCGATCCTCTCGCTCACCGCATAATCGCCCCAGCGGAAGGGCGAGCCGGCGAGCGCATTGTCATAGGCCGCGAGCGCGAGCGGCGGGCAGCTCGCATCGAGCACGCCCGGCTGCACGGCCTTCGCCAGCTCCGGCACGCGCTCGGCATGGGCCGGCGTCCGCGGCTGGCGCTTGCGCACGAGCACCCAGCGCACATAGCTCAGCACGGCCTCGCCATGCTGGTTGCGGCCGATCGAACGGACATAGACGATGCCTGCGTCGCCTGCCGAGGTCTGCTTCAGCCCAATGACTTCCGACGTCGTCGAAAGCGTGTCCCCGGGGAATACCGGCCGAAGGAAGCGCCCTTCGGCATAGCCGAGATTGGCGACGGCATTGAGAGAGATGTCCGGCACCGTCTTGCCGAAGACGATGTGGAAGACCAGGAGGTCGTCGACCGGCGCCGCCGGATAGCCGAGCGCCTTCGCAAAGGCATCCGACGACTGAACGGCAGAACGCGGCCCGTAGAGTGCGGTGTAAAGCGCGACGTCGCCCGCCGTCACCGTCCGCGGCGTCGCGTGCACGATCGCTTCTCCGAGCTGGAAATCCTCGAAGAAGCGGCCGGGATCGGTCTTGGTCGTACGGTTCGACATGTCTGCGCACTCGGCTTCGCTGCTGCGAGAATGCGCCGCCGCTTGCCTCATCGTCCAGTCCCGCGACACACCGACCAAGGTCGCAAACTTCAACCCACGATCGTGGCGAGCTTCGTCAGATCGACATTGGCGCCGCAGACGAGCACGCCGAGCCGCTCGCCGGCGGCAGGCTTGTAGGCGCCGCTCAGCAGGGCGCCCAGCGCCGCAGCCCCGCCGGGCTCGACCGCAAGGCGGAAATCCCGCCAGAGCACGCCCTGCGCCTCGGTGATCGCGGAATCCGGCACCAGAGCGACATGGTCGACGCTGCCCTTGGTCGCATCGTAGACGAGCTGGCCGACATTGCGTGCGCCCAGCGAATCCGCCGCAACCGACGCGACCTTGACCTCGACCGGCCCCTTGGCCTCGAGCGCCGCCTGCAGGGCCCGCGAGCCTTCGGGCTCGACACCGACGACCTTGACCTTGCTGCCGGCGAACCAGCTCGCGATGCCCGAAATCAGCCCGCCACCACCGACCGCAACGAGGACGGTGTCGAGATCCGGCTCCTGCAGGTCCCACTCCCGGCCGAGCGTGCCCTGCCCGGTGATCGTCTCTTTCGCGGCGAAGGGATGGATCTTGAGCGCACCGGTCTCGGCGACGAAACGGTCGCAGGCCGCCTGCGCATCGTCGTATTGCGCGCCACCGACCACGACATCCGCACCGAAGCGCTTGATCGCCTCGATCTTGGCGGCGGGCGAAATCTCCGGCACGAAGATCGTCGCCTGCACGCCGCGCTTCATCGCGGCATAGGCGACGGCCGCGCCGTGATTCCCGCCGGAAGCGGCCGAGACGCCGGCAGCCGGCACCGCCAGCGACAGCAGGTTGTTGAAGGCGCCGCGCGTCTTGAACGAGCCGGCATGCTGCAGGCATTCGAGCTTGAACGAGATATCCGCGGGGGAACCGAAAGCGCCCGTCCCCAGCCGCATAACCGGCGTGATCCGCGCATGGCCGGCGATACGCCCGGCCGCTTCCTCGATCATCGGGCGGGAGACGGGGGAAGCGCTCATGACGGTTTCCTGCACAGGCTGGGATTCGGACGCGAAGGTCCAGATCGCGACGGGAAGACCGTGGCTATCGCGTCCCGGCGGATCGGGAAAGGGCTTCCCGCGCCCGGCGGCAATGTGCCGGGCGACGACCAGGGCCGCGAGCGCGTCCAGCAGGTCGTCCGCCGCCGCGCCGCGGGGCGGCCGCGAGCTGGCGGTCTGCCCCGGA
>NZ_JBIWYK010000034.1:0-13616 GCF_044752385.1 Allobosea sp. CER48
CGCCTGGGCCTGCAGGCGGCCGATATAGGCGTGCTTCTCCTGCATGCGCTGGATCTGCCAGCTGCCGAGAAGGCAAAGGATGGCGGTGCCGACGATCGTGAGGACGGTCGGCAGCAGCAGGGAGGGTCTGCGTGCACCTGCAGCTTGCATGCTCACTTCGCTCGCCTGCCTTCTTCGGCCTTGTGGGCATATTGCAGCGCGACGGCCAGCCCCTTCATCGGCCGCAGCAGCGCGAGGCAGATGACGAGAGCAAGGGGCAGCCACATCAGCAGATGCAGCCAGATCGGTGGCTCGTAGCTGATCTCGACATAGAGCGCCGCGCCGAGGACGACGAAACCGGCGATCAGCATGATGAAGACGGCCGGCCCGTCCGCCGAATCGGCGAACTTGTAATCGAGCCCGCAGGCGCTGCAGCGCGGCTTCAGCTTCAGGAAGCCGTCGAACAGAGCGCCCTCGCCGCAGCGTGGGCAACGCCCGGCCAACCCGGTGGAATAGGGAGAGAGGGGGGTGGGCTCAGCACCTGCCATCACGGCCTCCGAAGCAGGAAAGGCGGCCTCGCGGCCGCCTTTCGTCAGACGATGACCGCGAGGGCGCGGTGCGGGGCGGGATCAGTGTCCGGCGGCGGGCGCACCGGCGCCCCAGACATAGATCGCGGCGAACAGGAACAGCCAGACCACGTCGACGAAGTGCCAGTACCAGGCGGCGAACTCGAAGCCGAGATGCTGGTTCGGCTTGAAGTGGCCGAGATACGTCCGGTAGAGGCAGACCGCCAGGAAGATCGTGCCGATGATGACATGCGCGCCGTGGAACCCGGTCGCCATGAAGAAGGTGGCGCCGTAGATGTTGCCCTTGAAGGCGAAGGTGGCGTGCGAATACTCGTAGGCTTGGCACAGCGTGAACAGGATGCCGAGGATCACGGTCAGCCACAGCGCCTGCTTCAGGCCGGCGCGATCGTTGTTGATCAGCGCATAATGCGCCCAGGTCACGGTGGTGCCGGAGGTCAGCAGGATCAGCGTGTTGAGCAGCGGCAGGTGCCAGGGATCGAAGGTCTCGATGCCCTTCGGCGGCCAGTGCCCGCCGGTGAACTCGTAGCGGAGATAGTTGATCTGCTCGCCGGCGAAGAGGCTGGCGTCGAAATAGGCCCAGAACCAGGCGACGAAGAACATCACCTCGGAGGCGATGAACATGATCATGCCGTAGCGGTGATGCAGCTGCACGACGCGGGTGTGGTGGCCTTCGGTCTCGGCCTCGCGCACCACGTCCATCCACCAGGCGAGCATGGTGTAGAGCACGCCGAGCAGGCCGGCACCGAAGACCAGCGGGCCGATATGCATGCCGCCGACCGGAAGGGCCTTCATCCACATGACCGCGCCGATCGCCATGATCGTCGCGCTGGCGGCGCCGACGAGCGGCCACGGGCTCGGATCGACGAGGTGGTAATCGTGGTGCTTCGTATGGGCCCCGGCCATCGTATTCAGTCTCCGCGTACGACGTCTTGTCCGCGCTTTTGCTCTAGCGCGTTCTACAGTTTCGAATTGGCCGCGTCACCCTTGACGGAGCCGGCCTTGTCCTCGGCGACGGGCTGGCCCGACTTCGAGGCGAAATAGGTATAGGACAGTGTGATGGCGTGGACGCCGTCGAGCTCGCGATTCCCGGCGATCTCGGGGTCGATATAGAACACCACCGGCGCCTCGAAGCTCTCGCCCGGCTTGAGCGTATGCTCGGTGAAGCAGAAGCACTGGATCTTGACGAAATAGGCCGCGGCCTTGTCGGGCGCGACATTGTAGGTCGCGATGCCGGTCACCGTGCGGTCCGAGCGATTCGTCATCTTGTAGAACACGGTCTGGGTCGCGCCGACCTTGACCTTGATCTCCGGGCTCTCGGCCTCGAATTTCCAGCCGAGCCCCGGTGCGACATTGGCATCGAAGCGAACCGACATCGTCCGGTCGAGAATCCTGCCTGCGCCGGCCGTGCCCACCATCGGCGTTCCGCCGAATCCGGTGACCTTGCAGAACAGGTCGTAGAGCGGCACCGCCGCGAAGGATGCACCGAGCATCCCGAAAGCGATGCCGACGCAGATCAGCGCGGTCTTCGCCGGATTGGCCTTGGGCTTCTGCGGGACGGTGTTCGTCATCACAGGGGTCGGTTCATGATCGCGGGACCGGTCTTCACCAGCGTCACCACGAAGAAGAAGATCACGAGCCCGCCGAGCACGAGCGCGAGCGCGATCGAACGGCGGCGACGGCGCGCCATGTCCTCCGGCGAGAACGGAGCCGGCGCGGGCTGCTTGGGGCGTTGGTCGCTCATCCGATCACCTTCGGCAGGGCCCACATCAGGCCGAGGCCGTTCTCGACGAGCAGAACCGCGAAGAGCAGGAACAGGTACACGATCGAGAAGCCGAACAGCGACCAGCAGGCCTTCACGGCGGGCTGCCCTTCGGTGCGGCGCCAGACCTGGATCGAGAGCCAGATCATGGCCAGGCCGGTCGTCACCGAGACGACGAGATAGAGCATCCCGCCAAAGCCCATCAGGGCCGGCAGCACGGCGACCGGCGCCATGATCAGCGAATAGAGCACGATCTGGCGGCGCGTCGCGGCGGGGCCGGCGACGTTCGGCATCATCGGGATGCCGGCGCGCTCGTAGTCGCCGGACTTGACCAGCGCCAGCGCCCAGAAATGCGGGGGCGTCCACAGGAAGATGATCGCGCACAGGACCAGGGAGTGCCAGCCGAAATTGCCGGTCACCACGGCCTCCCCGATCATCGGCGGGAAGGCGCCCGCGGCGCCGCCGATCACGATGTTCTGCGGCGTCCAGCGCTTCAGCCACATCGAATAGACCACGGCATAGAAGAAGATCGTGAAGGCCAGCATGAACGCGGCCAGCGCATTGGTGATCAGGCCGAGCACCAGCACCGAGCCGACCGAGAGGGTCAGCCCGAAGGCCAGCGCCTCGGAGGGGAGCACGCGGCCCGCCGGGATCGGGCGCTTGGCCGTGCGGCTCATCAGCGCGTCGATGTCGGCATCGTACCACATGTTGAGGCAGCCCGATGCACCGGCGCCGACCGCGATGGCCATGAGGGCGGCAAGCGCGAGGACGGGATGCACGGAGCCCGGCGCGGTCGCCATGCCCGTCAGCGCCGTCACCACGACGAGCGACATCACACGCGGCTTCAGCAGCGCGAAGAAGTCGCGCGCTTCGCCGGAGGAGGCGGCCATGCCGTCGGTGCGGGTTTCGAACGCAGCTGACATCAGTCGGATCGTCTTCGTACTCTTGTGACGGCGCCCGCGGGCGCAGGGTATTCGCGGCTGTGATCGTGCCGCCCATCTCCGGAACGCCGTCGTGGCGCTCGGGGGAGGGGCGGCGGCGGGCCCGGAAAGCCCGCCGCCTGTTGTCTCAGTGGTCCGAGCCGGTGATGCGCGGCAGGGTCTCGAACTGGTGGAAGGGCGGCGGCGAGGACAGGGTCCACTCCAGCGTCGTCGCGCCTTCGCCCCACGGATTGTCGCCGGCGAGCTGCTTCTTCGTGAAGGCGACCACGAGGCCGTAGAAGAAGATCAGCAGGCCGAAGGCAAAGATGTAGGAACCGATCGACGACCAGTAGTGCCAGCCGGCGAAGGCATCCGGATAGTCCACATAGTGACGCGGCATGCCGGCGAGCCCGAGGAAGTGCTGCGGGAAGAACAGCAGGTTCGCGCCGACGAAGGCGACCCAGAAGTGCAGCCGGCCGATCCAGTCCGGGATCACGTAGCCGCTCATCTTCGGGAACCAGTAGTAGAAGCCCGCGAAGATGCCGAACACGGCGCCGAGCGAGAGCACGTAGTGGAAATGCGCCACGACGTAATAGGTCGCGTGCAGCGAGCGGTCGACGCCGGCATTCGCGAGCACCACGCCGGTCACGCCGCCGACGGTGAACAGGAAGATGAAGCCCACCGCCCAGATCATCGGCGCGGTGAAGCGGATCGAGCCGCCCCACATCGTCGCGATCCAGGAGAAGATCTTGATGCCGGTCGGCACCGCGATGACCATCGTCGCGAACACGAAGTAGCGCTGCGTGTTGAGCGAGAGGCCGGCGGTGTACATGTGGTGCGCCCACACGATGAAGCCGACGACGCCGATCGCGACCATGGCATAGGCCATGCCGAGATAACCGAAGATCGGCTTCTTCGAGAAGGTCGAGATGATGTGGCTGACGATGCCGAAGGCCGGCAGGATCATGATGTAGACTTCGGGATGCCCGAAGAACCAGAACAGGTGCTGGTACAGGATCGGGTCGCCGCCGCCGGCCGGGTCATAGAAGGTCGTGCCGAAGTTGCGGTCCGTCAGCAGCATGGTGATGGCGCCGGCGAGGACGGGCAGCGACAGCAGCAGCAGGAAGGCGGTGACCAGCACGCCCCAGGCGAACAGCGGCATCTTGTGCATGGTCATGCCAGGCGCGCGCATGTTCAGGATCGTGGTGATGAAGTTGATCGCGCCAAGGATCGAGGCCGCGCCGGCAAGGTGCAGCGACAGGATGCCGAAATCGACGGAGGGGCCGGGATGGCCGGCGGTCGAGAACGGCGGATAGACCGTCCAGCCCGTACCGACGCCGTGCGCGCCGGGCGCGCCCTCGACGAACATCGAGATCACCATCAGCACGAAGGCCGCGACGGTGAGCCAGAACGAGATGTTGTTCATGCGCGGGAAGGCCATGTCCGGCGCGCCGATCATCAGCGGCACGAACCAGTTGCCGAAGCCGCCGATGACCGCGGGCATGACCATGAAGAAGATCATGATCAGGCCGTGGCCCGTGACGAACACGTTGTAGCTCTGACCGTTCGCGAAGATCTGCATACCGGGGTACTGCAGCTCGATGCGCATCATGATCGAGAGGAAGCCGCCGACGAGGCCCGCGATGATCGAGAAGATCAGGTAGAGCGTGCCGATGTCCTTGTGATTGGTCGACAGAAGCCACCTGCGCCACCCGGTCGGGTGGTCGTGGTGGGCCTCGTCATGGCCGTGAGCGTGCTGAGCCGCTGTTGCCATCGTTTTTCTCCTCGGCGACTTACTTGGACGCGGCAGCAAACTTGCTGCCAGCGTCTTCGGCATTGGCGAATTTCTGCTTCGCCTCATTCAGCCAGGCGGCGTAGCGCTCCTGGCTGACGACGCGGAAGGCGATCGGCATGTAGGCGTGGTTCTGGCCGCAGATGAACGAGCACTGGCCGTAATAGATGCCTTCACGCTCGGCCTTGAACCAGGTTTCGTTCAGGCGGCCGGGGATCGCGTCGATCTTGATGCCGAAGGACGGCACCGTGAACTTGTGGATGACGTCGGCGCCGGTGACCTGGACGCGGACGATCTTGCCGACCGGCACGATCGCCTCGTTGTCGACGGCGAGCAGGCGCGGAGCCTCGGCCTCGGCGATCTTCTTGCTGGCGATCGCTTCGGCGCGCTGCTTCTCGTCGAGCATCAGCGAGTCGAAGCCGAAGGAGCCGTTCTCCTGGGCATATTCATAGGACCAGTACCACTGCTTGCCGGTGACCTTCAGGGTCAGGTCGGCCTGCGGAATTTCGAGCTGGAGCTTGAGCAGGCGGAAGGAGGGAATCGCGATCACGACGAGGATCAGGACCGGGATGACCGTCCAGCACACTTCGAGCAGGGCGTTGTGCGTTGTCTTCGAGGGGACCGGGTTCGCCTTCTCGTTGAAGCGGAAGACGACATAGATCAGGAGCCCGAGCACGAAGAGCGTGACCACGGCGATGATGATGTTCAGCCAGTCATGGAACCAGTGGATGAACTCGGCGACGGGAGTCGCGGCGCCCTGCAGGTTCATCTGCCAGGGGGAGGGCATACCGGTGCCGGCGACGGCCGGGACAGTCGCCAGCGCGGCGACGGCAAGGGCCGCAGCGGCCACTGTTGCAAAGGTCCTGCTCAGAAATCGCATCGATCCGTCATGCTCCTCAATCGACCTGCACGGGAACCGACCGGCTTTGCCCCATGCACGAAGGGGCGACCGTGAAGTCGCCTCGTTCTTCGGGATTGCGATAAATCAAAGATCACGCTTGCGCCAGTGGGGCAATGACACGGTCCCTCATCATCAGTGCGGCAAAATCGCACGAGGCCTTGACGGAACCGCGCCGGTGCCGTTGCGCATGCCTTGACAGGGCCGGGCCTGCATGGTCCCAACGCATTTTATGTGTAGAGCGGCAGGATTCTCTGGCGCGGTCGGCGTTTTGCCTGAATCTTGCGCTTCTGCTGCAGTTTCTGGACGGGTTTCGAAGGATGGCAGGGATGATGAGGATCATCGGAGCGGCAGGCGCCCTGGCGCTGGCGCTCATGGGGACGAGCCTCTACACCGGCTCCGCTCTCGCGCAGGGCGCGGTGCGTTCCACACATGGCGACTGGCAGATGCGCTGCGAGGTGCCCCCGGGCGCCAAGGCGGAGCAATGCGCGCTCGTTCAGAACGTCGCGGCGGAGGACCGGCCGAATCTCACTCTGCTCGTCATCGTGCTGAAGACGGCCGACCAGAAGAGCCGGCTCCTGCGCGTGGTCGCTCCGCTCGGCGTGCTGCTGCCCTCCGGCCTCGGACTCAAGATCGACGACAAGGACATCGGCCGCGCCGGATTCGTGCGCTGCCTGACCACCGGTTGCGTCGCGGAGGTCGTGATGGACGACAACCTCCTCGGCCAGCTGAAGGGCGGCAAGAGCGCGACCTTCATCGTATTCCAGACGCCGGAAGAGGGAGTGGGCGTGCCCGTCTCGCTCAACGGCTTCGGCCCCGGCGTGGAGGCGCTGCCTTGATCGACCAGACTTTGACTGCGGGCCGCTGGCTCGCGCTGCCGCTGCTTTGCCTTGGCCTTGCCGGTTGTGGCTCCCCTTCGTCGTCTTCCGCCGGCAGCACGGCGCTCAACATGCTGATGTTCCAGTCCGCGAAGCCGCCCGCCCCGGACCAGCTGCCGAAGGACGAGGACCAGAACGAGGCCGTCTGCCCCGAGGTCATCGTCGCCGACGGCGGCGCCGCGATCCGCGCCCAGTCCGGGCAGGACTCGGGCGGCCTGCGCTACCAGATCTCGATCAACAATGTCGCGCGCGAGTGCACGCCGACCGGCAATGGCGGCTTCCGGCTCAAGGTCGGCGTCGAGGGGCGCGTGCTCCTCGGCCCGGCCGGCAGCCCCGGCAGCTTCGGCGCGACCCTCAGCACGACGGTGACGCGCGGCACGGCGACGGTTGCCCGCCGGGCCTCCAGGGTCGGCGGCACGATCGCTTCCGGCCAGGGCGGCGTCGATTTCTCCCATGTCGAGGACGGCATCGTCGTGCCGGCCGGCACCGGGGAAGTCGAGATCATCGTCGGGCTGGGCCAGGGCGGCGCCGCTCCGGCGCGCCAGCGCCGTCGATAAGGGCAGCTTTGCCGTGAAAGCAGGCGCAGCCCGGATTGACTGGGCCCGCGCCTGCTGTATCTGTGCCCAAGCCGCATATCCCCGCGGGAGAGACCGGGCCTGATCCGTCAGGGCCGGCGCCGAAGGCGCAACCGCCCCGGAAACGCTCAGGCAAAAGGACCGCTGGGGACTTGGCGCTCTGGAAAGTGGTGGACAGCGATGTCCGCCCACCGACGGGTGTAACTCGTCTGGCCTGATGGCTGGCGGGGAAATCTCTCAGGTCCCGAGACAGAGGGGGCGCGTTCCGGACGATACCGTCCGGGGCTTGCGCTCGATTCTGGAAGGGGCACGCCATGGCTGCCGAGGCTCACGAGGCCACCACCGACACCGCCGGCGCGCCCGCGCCGCTGAAGACGCCGCTCCATGCCCGACATGTCGCGCTTGGCGCCCGCATGGTGCCGTTCGCCGGCTACGACATGCCGGTTCAATACCCTACCGGCATCCTGACCGAGCATAACTGGACGCGCCAGAAGGCCGGCCTCTTCGACGTCTCGCATATGGGCCAGTGTTTCCTGATCGGCCCCGACCACGAGACCACGGCGAAGGCGCTGGAAGCGCTGATTCCCGCCGACATCGTCAATCTCGCCCCCGGCAAGCAGCGCTACTCGCAGCTCCTGAACGAGGAGGGCGGCATCCTCGACGATCTGATGGTGACGCGCTCGATCGATCCCGATGAGGACGGCGCGCTCTATCTCGTCGTCAACGCCGCCTGCAAGGATGCCGACTACGCCCATATCGAGGCGCGCCTGCCGGCCAATGTGAAGCTGGTCAAGGCCGAGCATCGCGGCCTGATCGCGCTGCAGGGCCCGGGCGCCGAGGCCGCGCTGGCCGCGATCGCGCCGGAAGCCGCAGAGATGGGCTTCATGACCTCCCGCACCATGAAGGTCGCCGGGATCAAGGCCAATGTCAGCCGGTCCGGCTATACGGGCGAGGACGGCTACGAGATCTCCGCGGCCGCCGCGAAGATCGGCGAGATCTGGGACACGCTGCTGCTCGACGCCAACGTCAAGCCGATCGGGCTCGGCGCGCGCGATTCGCTGCGTCTAGAAGCGGGGCTTTGCCTGTACGGCCACGACATCGACACCACGACCACGCCGATCGAGGCCGCCCTCAACTGGTCGATCCAGAAGCGCCGGCGCGAGGAGGGCGGCTTCCCCGGCGCAGCGCGCATCCAGCGCGAGCTCAGCGACGGTGTTTCGCGCATCCGCGTCGGCCTGCTCCCGGAAGGCCGCGCGCCTGCCCGCGAAGGCACCGAGATCGCGACGCCCGAGGGCGAGGTGATCGGCATGGTCACCTCGGGTGGCTTCGGTCCGACCCTCAACGGCCCCTGCGCGATGGGCTATGTTGCCAAGGCTCATTCCGCGCCGGGCACCAGGCTCGACCTGATCGTGCGCGGCAAGCCGCTGCCGGCCGTCATCGCGCCGATGCCTTTCGTTCCCAACGGCTACAAGCGCTGATTCCGATTTTCGATTTTTCGCCAGGAGGAAACCATGGCCGAGACCCGCTACAGCAAAGACCACGAATATATCCGCATCGAGGGTGACGTCGGCACCGTCGGCATCTCCGACTATGCCCAGTCCCAGCTCGGCGATGTCGTCTTCGTCGAGCTGCCCGCGGTCGGCAAGGCGCTGAGCACGGGCGACGAGGCCGCGGTGGTCGAGAGCGTCAAGGCCGCTTCCGAGGTCTATGCGCCGGTGTCCGGCGAGGTCGTCGAGGTCAATGCCGAGCTTGAGGGCGCGCCCGGCACCGTCAACGAGGACCCGGCCGGCAAGGGCTGGTTCCTCAAGATCCGGATCAAGGACGCGGCCGAGCTCGACAGGCTGATGAACGAGTCCGAGTACCAGAACTACGTCAAGACGCTCTGATTGCTGGCGCCGTCGCGGGCTCTCCCGCGGCGGCGCAGCGCTTCTGCGGCTTCAGAGCCCGAAACCGACAACGGACATTCCCCATGCGCTATCTCCCGCTCACCGATACCGACCGCGAGGACATGCTCGCGCGGATCGGCGTCTCCGATATCGACGCGCTGTTCAGCGACGTGCCGGCCGGCAAGCTCCTGAAGGCCCCGGTAGACCTGCCCCGCGCCAGGGGGGAGCTCGAGGTCGAGCGCATCCTCGGCAAGATGGCGGGCAAGAACACCGCCGCCTCGGCCGTGCCCTTCTTCGTCGGCGCCGGCGCCTACAAGCACCATGTCCCGGCGACGGTGGATCACCTGATCCAGCGCTCGGAGTTCCTGACCAGCTACACGCCCTATCAGCCCGAGATCGCGCAGGGCACGCTGCAATATCTCTTCGAGTTCCAGACCCAGGTCGCGGCACTCACCGGCATGGATGTCGCCAACGCCTCGATGTATGACGGCTCGACCGGCACCGGCGAGGCCGTGCTGATGGCGCATCGCGTCACCAGGCGCCGCAAGGCCGTGCTCTCCGGCGGCCTGCACCCGCATTACGCCGCGGTCGTCGAGACCCTCTCCGAGATGGCCAATGACGAGGTCGTGGCGCTGAAGCCCGACGTCTCCGCCAGCGAGGACATTCTTTCGCAGATCGACGACAGCGTTTCCTGTGTCGTCGTCCAGTCGCCGGACGTCTTCGGCAACCTGCGCGACCTGAAGCCGATCGCCGAGAAGGCCCACGCCCATGGCGCGCTTCTGATCGCGGTCTTCACCGAGGTCGTCTCGCTCGGCGCCGTGGTGCCGCCGGGTGCCCAGGATGCCGACATCGTCGTCGGCGAGGGCCAGTCGATCGGCAATGCCCTGAACTTCGGCGGCCCCTATGTCGGCCTCTTTGCCGCCAAGTCGAAATATATCCGCCAGATGCCGGGCCGGCTCTGCGGCGAGACGGTCGATTCGACCGGGCAGCGCGGCTTCGTGCTGACGCTCTCGACGCGCGAGCAGCACATCCGCCGCGACAAGGCTACCTCCAACATCTGCACGAACTCGGGCCTCTGCGTGCTGGCCTTCACCATCCACATGACGCTGCTGGGCCAGGAGGGCTTCACCAGGCTCGCCGAGGTGAACCACGCCAATGCCGTGAAGCTCGCCAATGCTCTCGCAGGCGTCGAGGGCGTGACCGTGCTCAACGACAGCTTCTTCAACGAGTTCACGGTGAAGCTGAAGAAGCCGGCCGCCGAGGTCGTCGAGGTGCTCGCCGCCAGGGGCATCCTGGCCGGAGTCCCCGTCTCGCGGCTCCTGCCGCGGTCCGGGCTCGATGACCTGCTGATCATCGCCTCGACAGAGGTGAATACCGATGAAGACCGGGCGGCCCTGGTGGCGGCGCTCGTGGAGGTGCTGTGATGCTGAACCGTCAGGGACGTCCCACCCAGGCCGGCGAGGCCGCGCATTCCGAGCACGCCACCTTCACCGGCAACAAGGCGCTGCAGCAGATCGAGCCGCTGATCTTCGAGATCGGCCATCACGAGGCGACCGGCGTCGATATCGACAAACCCGCGCCGTTCAAGTCGCGCCTTGGCAAGCATGCCCGTCAGGGCGAGATCGGCCTGCCCGGGCTCTCCGAGCCTGAGACGATGCGCCACTATGTGCGCCTCAGCCAGAAGAACTATGGCATCGACACCGGGCTCTTCCCGCTCGGCTCCTGCACGATGAAGCACAATGCCCGCCTCAACGAGAAGGTGGCGCGGCTGCCGGGCTTCTCCGACGTGCACCCGCTCCAGCCGCTCTCGACCGTGCCCGGCGCGCTCGACCTGATGCTGGAGCTCGCCCGCTACCTGATGACGCTGACCGGCATGCCGGCGGTGGCCCTCTCGCCGAAGGCCGGCGCCCATGGCGAGGCCTGCGGCATGATGGCGATCAAGGCGGCGATCGAGGCGAAGGGGGAGGGCGCGACCCGCAACGTCGTGCTCGTTCCCGAATCGGCCCACGGCACCAACCCGGCCACCGCGGCCCTGATCGGCTTCTCGGTGAAGGCCGTGCCGGCCCGTCCGGACGGCACCGTCGCGGTCGAGGACGTCAAGGCCCTGCTCGGGCCGGACATCGCGGCGATCATGCTGACCAACCCGAACACCTGCGGCATCTTCGAGCCTGAGATCGTCGAGATCGCGGCGGCGATGCACGAGGCGGGCGCCTATTTCTACTGCGACGGCGCCAACTTCAACGCCATCGTCGGCAAGGCCCGCCCGGGCGACCTCGGCGTCGACGCCATGCACATCAACCTGCACAAGACCTTCTCGACGCCGCATGGCGGCGGCGGTCCCGGTGCCGGCCCCGTGGTGCTCTCCGAGCGTCTCGCGCCTTTCGCTCCCGTGCCCTTCATCCATGTCGAGAACGGCAAGCCGCATCTGATCGAAACGCGCGAGGAAGCGCCGGCAGGCAACAAGCCCTTCGGCCGCATGACCGCTTTCCACGGCCAGATGGGCATGTATGTCCGTGCGCTCGCCTACATGCTCAGCCATGGCTCGGACGGCATGCGCCAGGCCTCCGAGGATGCGGTCCTCAACGCGAACTACATCCGCGCGGGCTTGTCCGACCTGATGTCGTTGCCCTTCCCGGACCACCCGTCGATGCACGAGGTGCTGTTCGACGACGAATGGTTGAAGGGCTCGGGCGTCTCGACGCTCGATTTCGCCAAGGCGATGATCGACGAGGGCTACCATCCGATGACGGTCTATTTCCCGCTCGTCGTCCATGGCGCCATGCTGATCGAGCCGACCGAGTCGGAGTCGAAGGCCGCGCTCGACCTGTTCGTCGCCACGCTGCGCGACCTCGCCATGGCGGCGAAGGGCAACGACAAGGAGCGCTTCACCAGCGCGCCGCATCACGCCCCGATCCGCCGGCTCGACGAGACCCGCGCCGCGCGTTCGCCGGTCCTGAAATGGGAAAAGCCGGTTCCTGCCAAGGCGGCGGAGTAAGGGCTCCCGACCATGCTGACGACATTCGTCAGCATGGTGAAGAGCGCCGGCCGCTTCTTAAGCATTCCTTGACCATGTCGCGGAATGATCCCCCGGTGCCGCTCTCTGCGGCCCGGGGGTTTTCATGTCTGTGCGTCCCTCCATCCTCGCCGCTGCGGCCGCGCTCCTGCTGGCCTCGACGGCGCTCGTGCGCGCCAACGAGCCGAGCTACGGCCCGAACACCTATGACCGCACGCTCGAGGCGCTGATCGCCCATGAGGATGTCGCCGGCCGTGGTGGCTGGCCCAAGGTGCCCGCCGGTGCTGCGTCGCTGAAGCTCGATTCGCAGGGGCCGGATGTCGTTGCGCTGAAGCAGCGCCTGCTGGCCAGCGGCGATCTCGCCCCGGAAGCCCTGAACGGCGACGTCTATGACACAGCCGTCGCAGAGGCCGTGAAGCGCTTCCAGCGCCGCCACGGCCTGTCCGATCTTGGTACGGTCGGGCGCCTCACCCTCAAGGCGATGAACACGCCGGTCGAAGTGCGGCTGAACCAGCTCACCGCGACGCTGGAGCGCCTGAAGGGCAACGGCTTCAATTTCGCCAGCCGCTATGTCGTCGTGAACATCCCGGGCGCCAGTGTCGAGGCGGTCGAGAACGGCACGGTGCAGCAGCGCCATCTCGCCATCGTCGGGCGGGCGGACCGCCCTTCGCCGGTGATCCAGGCCAACATCACTTCGGTCAACCTCAATCCCTACTGGACGGTTCCGATGTCGATCGTGAAGGCCGACATCATCCCGCATATGCGCAAGGACCCCAGCTTCGTCGCCAAGTCGAACATGAAGCTGCTCGGGGCCGAGAACAAGGAAATCGACCCGGCCAGCGTCAACTGGGCGACCCTGACGAACCCCTACTTCTACGTGCGCCAGGAGCCAGGACCGACGAACTCGCTCGGCCAGCTCAAGATCGACATGCCCAACAGCGATGCGGTCTACATGCACGACACGCCGAAGAAGACGCTGTTCCGCAACGACGTGCGCTTCAACTCATCGGGCTGCGCGCGCATCGAGGGCGTGCGCGACCTCGCTGCCTGGCTGCTGGAGGGCTCCGAATGGAACCGCCAGTCGATCGAGGACGAGATCGCCAAGGGCGAGCGCAAGAACATCCCGCTCAAGAAGTCGGTCCCCGTGGCCTGGGTCTACCTCACCGGCTGGCAGGGTGCGGACGGGCAGGTCCAGTTCCGCGACGACATCTACGGGCTCGACACGCCCCAGGGCATCGTGACCTCGACGATCCAGCCCCGCAAGCCGAAGCCCAAGGCTGCGGCTGCGGTACCGCCCGCGCGCCCGGTCGTGGCACCCGTGGCGGCGGC